>NZ_JAKUFF010000011.1:0-85056 GCF_022663305.1 Bacillus cereus group sp. BfR-BA-01408
AACAACCGAAAGCACCAGAAGTAAAAGAAGAAGCGAAGGTTGTAAATCAGCCGAAAGAAACACCGAAACAGGAGCAAAAAGTTGATCCGAATAAAGAGGAGAAAACGATACCGACTCAGACTGTTCCAAAGCCAGTACCACCAAAAGTAGATATAAAACCAGAACCACCTAAACCACAAGCAAAACAAGTCACCATCTCAGTAAAAGGTAATGAAGGATATTTATTAGGGGCAAAAAAGGTGGATGTACAAGAAGGCGATACTGTGTATAAAGTATTGCAGCGTACAGGTTTAGATGTTGATGCGATGGGCTCTAAAGACGGTATTTATGTAAAAGGGATTAATGATTTATATGAAAAAGATATTACCGCTACTAGTGGATGGAAATATCGTGTGAACGGTTCGTTTCCAAACCATAGTGCAGGTGTAGTTACAGTAAAACCAGGCGATACAATCGAGTGGGTGTTTGTATTAAAATAAGAAAGGCATTCGGTAAAGGACTATGAAAATCAGTTTTTCTTCTTTACATCCTTTTGTGAATTTTTTCTATTATATCGGGGTGATGATACTATGTATGATGTGTCTTCATCCTCTTTTTTTAATTGGAGCAATTCTATTAATCGTTATAATCAATGTGATGCAAGGGAATAGCGACAAGATAAGAAAGATGTTACCGGGCACAATCGTTTTCTTTATTATGGTCATTTTATTTAATTCGTTATTAACGCATAGAGGTCGAACTACATTATTTTGGTTAGGTGATAGCCGTATTAAGCTTGAGGCGATTATGTATGGAGTAGTAATGGGGTTATTATTAGTTGCGATTATGTTTACCTTTGCTTCGTATAATGATATTATTTCAAGTCATAAATTTTTATATTTGTTTTCTCGAATTTCACCGAAAGTAGCATTGTTAACGATGATTACAGTGAGATTTGTTCCTTTGTTTATGAGGCGATTACAGAAAATAACACTCGTCCAAAAAACGAAAGGTGTACAAGTAGATGCAGGTTCTATTGTTGAACGCATGAAAAATGGTATGCAATTATTGCAAGTATTATTAATTTGTTCATTAGAAGATGCATTACAAACGGCAGATTCTATGCAAGCTCGTGGATTTGGTGTAACGAAACGTACGACTTATATTCGGTATAGAATGGAAAGACGCGATTGGTATACGCTCAGTTATTTAAGTATTCTATTTATAGCTGCTATTATATGTAGTACATATGGCGGAGGGAAGTTAATCATTTATCCGAAAGTCGAATCGGTTCTATTTCAGCAATACGATGGGATGATGTTTGTCGTATTCACGATGTTTATTAGTTTACCAATTATAATGGAAGGACGGGAATGGATATGGTGGCGCATGCAGAAATAAACAATTTATCATTTGTATATGCTGATGAAAACGAAAAAGCGTTACAGCATATTTCTCTTTCTGTTCAAAAAGGAGAGTTTATTGCACTTGCTGGAGGATCAGGATCCGGGAAGACGACTTTATTAAAACATTTAAAAAAAGAATTACTTCCAATTGGTAAGCGTACTGGGGATACATATTATGATGGTACTTTATTAGAAAATGTACCGGACTTGTTATCTGCCCAAGAAATTGGCATGGTATTTCAAAATCCAGAAAATCAGCTCGTAATGGATACGGTCATTCAAGAATTAGCATTTTCTTTAGAAAATATCGGATTACCATCTCATATTATTCAAAAACGAATAGCCGAGCTTATTAGCTTCTTAGGATTCCAAGATTTATTGCACCAATCTGTTCATACGTTATCTGGCGGGCAGAAGCAACTTGTCAATTTAGCTGCAGTATTAGTTATGCAGCCGAAGTTACTATTATTAGATGAACCAACTGCGCAGTTAGATCCGATTGCTGCGAAAGAGTTTTTAGGGTTGTTAAAGCGTATTAATGAAGAACTTGGCATTACGATCGTTTTAAGTGAACATCGTTTAGATGAGGTAATACCACTTGCTACGCGCGTTATTTGTATGAGTAACGGCCAAATCGTGTATGACGGTAGTCCGAAAACAGTTGTAGCAAATATGTGGGAAGTAGAAGGATTTCGTCCATTTATTCCACAAATCCCAAGATTGTTTTTAGAGTGGAATGCGAAAGATATACCATTTACAGTGCGAGAAGCACAAATGAAAATGAATGATTTTTCAGCGATATCATATGTAAATGAGCCAATAGTACAAAGGGAAAAGCAAGAAGTCATTTTAAGTGCAGAGCATATTTCGTTTCAATATGAAAAGAATAGTCCGCTCATTTTACGAGATTTAACAGTATCGATTGAAAAAGGAAAATGGGTAGCTCTCGTTGGAAAAAATGGTACAGGGAAGTCTACACTGCTAACGATTTTAGCGGGATTACAAAAAGCGAGAAGAGGGAAAGTAAAGTGGAATGGGAAAGTGATACATAAAATTGATTCGAAAGAACGATTTAAAAGTATCGGGTATGTATCGCAGCATCCGTATTATCATTTTACATTTGATACAGTGTGGGACGAGGTGTATGAACGAGCGCGTGAATTATACGGAGAACAAGGAAAAGAAATAGCAGAACAACAGCTTAAAAAGTTTTGGCTATATGCACTTAAAGAACGCCATCCGCATGATTGTAGCGGGGGAGAGCAACAATTACTTGCATTATGTACGACGTTATTGTCAAAGCCGACTTTATTATTACTGGATGAACCGACAAAAGGACTAGATCCGTGGAAGAAAGAAAGAGTAGGAGAGTTATTTAGGAAACTGCAAAAAGAAGGTACAACAATTGTAATGGCAACGCATGATATTGAGTTTGCAGCGAAATACGTGGATCAATGCATGATGTTATTTGATGGAGCAGTCATTATGAATGATGCACCGAAAGAATTTTTTAGTGGCAACTTCTTTTATACAACCTCTATCAATCGATTTATTCGAAAAGAATTGCCATATGCATTAACGTGGGAGGATGTGTACGAAGCGTGTCCAAACGATATGTTGCATTCATAATATGTATTTTTGCAGTGATGATAGGTACATTACTTTTTACTACACTTATCATGGACGGTTATTACATGTTAAGTAGTTTGTTTTTATTAGTTGTTATTATGTTACCTTTTTATATCCGTTTTGAAAGGAAGGCGTTTGTTTCACGTGAAATTGTTCTCGTTGCTGTGTTAGCAGCAATTGCAGCAGTGAGCCGTGTACCATTTTCTGTTTTACCAAGTGTACAACCGACTTCTTTTGTCATTATTGTTTCTGCAATTGTGTTTGGAAGTGAAACTGGTTTTATGATTGGTGCAACAGCGGCTATCGTATCTAACATTTTTTTAGGACAAGGTCCGTGGACGCCGTGGCAAATGTTTTCATGGGGTATGATTGGTTTTATAGCTGGATTATTGCGGAATACATTTTTAATGAAAAAGTTATGGGGAAGACTTCTATACGGATTGTTTGTTGGATTTTTATTTGGCTGGATTATGAATTTCTGGGGGCTTCTCGGTTTTATACGAGAGGCAACGTGGGAAACAGTCATTTCGTATTATATCGCAAGTTTTTATTTCGATTTGAGCCATGCAATTTCAAATGTTGTGTTCTTACTACTATTTAGTACGTCTTGGATTACGATTCTTACAAGATTTAAAAAGAAATATGGCATATTGGATAAGCATAACATGGTATAGAAAAGCATACTCATATAAGGTAGGGTCGCGACTTACATATTCGTTTGCCTCTTTCATGCTTCTTACATATTGTAAGGAGCATTTTTCTGTATATTTTTTAATTATAACGGCAATAATTATGAAGTATGCCATTTGAAAAAACTTCCCACCTTATGATGGGAAGTTTTTTCACTCTTGTTCTAAAATGTGAACGGTGTAATCACAGCGTTGAATAGCTTGTTCGATCGCATAAAGAGATTGCTCAATACGAGCGCGATTAAAATCTTTTTCAACAGTCTGTAGTGCTTCTTCTAAACAATGTTTTGCTTCTTGTAACGATTGAAACGAATCTTGTACATATCCGCGAGCATTTTGATGCATTTCATAATCCTCCTTGCATACTCATATATGTATAGTATGAACAGTAAAGAAGAAAATATAATTCGTTATATTTGTTTGACAATTAAAATGAAATTACGTATAGTAAGAATTAAGTGAATATTTTCTTATCCAGAGAGGTGGAGGGACTGGCCCGATGAAACCCAGCAACCGCGATGCAGGTGCTAATTCCAGCAGAACATATTTGTTCTGGGAGATAAGACGAAGATATATACGTAACTTCTTCTTATCGGAGAGGTTTTTTTATTGCAAAAAAACCGATTACGAAAATTTATATTAAGAAGAAAGGGGTTGCGCATTACTGTGACACTCGAAAAATACGTCAAACTGCGTAGTACAGTTTATGAATATATGATAGAGCAAGATAAGCCGATATCATTGTTAGATATTCAAGAACATATCGTTTCGCATCATGAAGGAAAATTCACGAAAAAGATGTTACATCAATTTTATTTATCAAGACTATTAGATGAACTGAAACTGGATGGGAAAATTACATTAGCTGATGAATATCTCTATGCTGAAAAAGGGGTATTTTATAAGGCGAGAAAAGGGAGCTAAGCTCTCTTTTTTTGAAGTATGTAGAGTAAAAGACTGCTTAAGCAGCCTGATACAGGGAATGGTGTTGAGTGTGTAGTGTCAAAAATTGAATGTGCCTGAAAGAGGCAATTCATATCGGCTGCAAATGAAAAGAGACACCTTCGCCGAATAGGTGTCAGTCGTTTTTGTCACATAGACTTGCTATTTGACAGTTATTAGAATAACATGCAGTGGCTCTAGAAGTCAAAAGGGAATTAAAGGAAGAGGTGCTATGATGTACGCTTACTTATTACATGATATAACGAAGTGGATTCCTAAGTACATTATGGATAAAGGTTATGAATATTATGAAGATGGACATGTAGAAGATGTTGAAATACAAGACAAGAAAATATTTGCTTTCGTTACTGGAAATGCAGGAAACTATGAAGTGATTATTGATCTTGAAGATTTTACAGAAAGTAGCTGCGAGTGTCCGTATGAGAATCTTTGCAAGCATATGGCGGCAGTTGTTTATGATATTCAAGATGCTGGTGAGAGTAAGGTGAAAGAGAAACTGAAAGGTTTAGAAAAGGAAGAGTTACTAACGGTACTACATCGCTTGTTACAAAGTTCAAAAAACGTGCAAATTGTAGAGAAGATGTTAAAGAAGGGGAAACTTTAACTTATAGAGGGAGTTGTTTTGTAGTGAATGTACTAATTGTATACGCTCATCCTAGTCCTTCAAGCTTTAACGCGGCGATTTTAGAGCATGTGCAAAAAGGATTGCAAGAAACTAATCATTCGGTTACAGTACTTGATTTATATAAAGAACAATTTGATCCCGTCCTTGTCTTTAATGAAGAGAAGAAAAGACGTGATTTAGTAAATGAAGAAGAAACAGCTCGGTATAGAACGTTGGTGGAAGAAGCGGATACGCTACTCTTTATATATCCAATATGGTGGTGGGGGATGCCTGCTATTTTAAAAGGATTTATTGATCGCATTTTCGTAGCTGGATTTGCTTATAAATATGAAGGGACCCTGCCGAAAGGCTTATTGAAAGGTAAGAAGGCATGGGTAATTAATACGTTAGACTCACCGTTATGGTACGTCGCATTACTATATAGATCAGCAGATTGGATTATAATGAAGAGAGGTGTTTTACGTTTTTGCGGCATTCACGATATAAAACGGTCAGTATTTCAATCTGTAAAAACGAGTAAACGAGAGAAGCGGGAAAAGTGGTTATTACAAATAGAAGAAAAGGCTCGTACACTATGAATGAAATGGAACGTATTATAAAGTGTTGCGGGGATGACACCGAACTTTTGCGAACGTATATTACATGTTTACTTCAATTGAAAAAATGTAGCGAAACGTTTGAACAAATTCAAAAACAATTAAGAAATGATTATTTAATAAGAGGAATTTGTGAAAGAGAAGTTGATGAGGTAGTAATGGGAAGTAAAGAATATGAAACATATTTTCTTCCTAAAGTGTTACAGTGGAATTTTTTGAGGGAACATCCACACCTGATCGGAAAAATTTGCGAAGATTTTTTTGCATTTGAGTCATTACATCTTACGGAGGTAGAGTGGGAAACGATTATAAATTGCGTGGGAAATAAGAGATTTATTATATAAAAAAGCTAGTATAAAACTAGCTTTTCGTTTAAATAAATAAGAAACATAGACTTATGATAAATCCTGCATATAGTAAGTTCACGACGCAAAATCCCATAATATCACGAGCGCCTAAACCAGCTATTGCCAATGCGGGTAATGCCCAGAAAGGTTGAATTAAATTCGTCCAAGCATCGCCCCATGCAATGGCCATTGCTGTTTTTGCAGCAGGTACACCAAGTTCAGCACCAGCTGGAATCATAATGGGTGCTTGCACAGCCCATTGACCGCCACCAGATGGAACGAAAATATTAACGATGCCAGCACTTAAAAAAGTAAAGAGTGGGAAAGTCGTTTCGTTTGAAATGCTAATAAAGAAATTTGAAATAGCTCCTCCAAGTGAAAGTCCTTCACTATTTGCTCCAATCATCATGCCCATAATTCCTGCATAAAATGGAAACTGAAGTAAAATACCAGAAGCACTTTTTGTAGAATCTGAAAAAGCACGAATATATTGAATCGGAGTACGGTGGAAAATAAGTCCAGCAATTAATAACATAAAAATAACGATATCAAGTGTAAGGTTAAAGCCTTTCGTATAAAAGTAATTGAAAATATAAATGAGACCTAACAATCCAACGCAAAGTGTAATAATGATACTATTTTCCATTTTCTCAGCGAACGTATTTTTCCCTACTTCTTGAGCGGCAGCTTCTTCATGGAATACGCTAGGATCTACCGTTATCGTATGTTTTTCATCTGGATGCATCGCTTTATTAATGAGAGGCATCGTAACGAGAAAAATAATAACTGGTACAAGTGCGTATGGTGAGAATAACGTTTCTGTTATTGGAATCGCTTCTTTAATACTTCCAGCTGTCGTTTTCATTAACGTTTCGCCTCCAGTTGCTAACGTAAGAGGGATAGAAGCAGAAAGCCCCGCATGCCAAATGAGAAATCCAGAGTAGGAAGAGGCAATGGCTAACCTATAATCTAATCCTTCAAGTTGCCTTGCTACTTCCTTTGCATATAAAACAGATACAACAATACCAAAGCCCCAGTTTATGTACGCCCCTAGTAAACTTACGATTGAAATGGCAATAATACCTTGTCCATTCGTTTTCGGTAGTCTTGCAGCTTTCGTTAACCATTTTTTAATGAGAGGAGCGTTTGCTAAAGCAGATCCTGTCACGAGTACAAGTGCCATTTGCATAGAAAAGGCGAGAAGTCCCCAAATGCCATTCCCCCAGTGATTAATCATTTCCACAGGTGTTTGATGCGTTGCAAACATGCCGAAGAAAATAACAAATACGGTTAATAAACATGATAAAATAAACGGTTCTGGCAAGAAACGTTGCACTAAGGCGACGCAGCCATTAGTAAAAGAACGAAACAAAATAGATCAACCTCCTTATGTATATGTATTACAATTATTCGAGGTTGTTTCGTTCATAACCTTTTATATTTAGAAAATTCTGATGTTTTATGAAGATTGAAATATTGTCAAGAAGAGTAGTACCATCATCACCCTGGCAGAAAAAGTTGCTTTTCCTCAATATGAAATATTGCATATAAAAATGAATTGATGCAAATGTAAAAGCTTATTATAATGAAAGCATAAATATACAAAACATCTTAATACAGCAAAGAGGAGGAAGTAATATGGAAATCGCAATGGCCGTTTTAAAATTTTTAGGTGGAGTAATACCTTTAGTCCAAGAACTTTTAAAAGCGTTTATGTAAGTTTATTCGTTAGCTATCATGTCTTACTAAAAAAAGAACGGGGTGATTTTTCTGAATATTAAGAAAAATACCAAAAGAAGAAAGCTCCTTGCATGTTTATTCGTTAGTCTATGCACTCTTAATTATTCATCTATTTCTTTCGCAGAAACACAAGCCGGTCGTGCAACTGATATAGCTAAAAATGCTAGTAGCATTGATACTGGTATAGCAAACCTTACATATAATAATCAAGAGGTTTTAGCTGTAAATGGTGATAAAGTAGAGAGCTTTGTTCCGAAAGAAAGTATCAATTCAAATGGTAAATTTGTAGTAGTGGAACGTGAGAAAAAATCACTTACAACGTCACCAGTCGATATTTCGATTATTGATTCTGTAGCAAATCGCACGTATCCAGGAGCTGTACAACTTGCCAATAAAGCTTTTGCAGACAATCAACCGAGTTTATTAGTGGCTAAGAGAAAGCCTTTGAATATTAGTATAGACTTACCTGGTATGAGAAAAGAAAATACAATCACTGTCCAAAATCCGACATATGGTAATGTAGCTGGAGCAGTAGATGATTTAGTATCTACTTGGAATGAAAAGTATTCCGCAACACATACGTTACCTGCAAGAATGCAGTATACAGAATCTATGGTGTATAGTAAATCACAAATCGCAAGTGCTCTTAATGTTAATGCGAAATATCTTGATAACAGTTTAAACATTGATTTTAATGCGGTTGCAAATGGAGAGAAAAAAGTGATGGTGGCGGCATATAAGCAAATATTCTATACCGTAAGTGCTGAACTACCTAACAATCCATCCGATCTATTTGATAATAGTGTTACTTTTGATGAGCTAACTCGTAAAGGAGTAAGTAATTCAGCACCACCTGTTATGGTCTCAAATGTAGCTTATGGCAGAACGGTTTATGTAAAATTAGAAACAACATCTAAGAGTAAAGATGTACAAGCTGCTTTTAAAGCTTTACTTAAGAATAACAGTGTCGAAACGAGTGGACAGTACAAAGATATTTTTGAAGAAAGTACCTTTACTGCGGTCGTATTAGGCGGAGATGCGAAAGAGCATAACAAGGTTGTTACAAAAGATTTCAATGAAATTCGAAATATTATTAAAGATAATGCTGAATTAAGTTTTAAAAATCCAGCATACCCAATTTCATATACAAGCACTTTCTTAAAAGATAATGCAACTGCTGCTGTTCATAACAATACAGATTATATCGAGACGACAACGACAGAATATTCAAGTGCAAAAATGACACTTGATCATTACGGTGCATATGTTGCTCAATTTGATGTATCTTGGGATGAATTCACATTTGATCAAAATGGGAAAGAAGTATTAACACATAAAACATGGGAAGGTAGTGGCAAAGACAAAACAGCTCATTACTCTACGGTAATCCCTCTTCCACCAAATTCAAAAAATATAAAAATCGTAGCAAGAGAATGTACAGGTCTTGCATGGGAATGGTGGAGAACCATTATTAATGAACAAAATGTTCCATTAACAAATGAAATAAAGGTTTCAATTGGAGGAACAACATTATATCCAACTGCTACTATTAGTCATTAGGTTGGAGAAAAGCGCCCGGTTTATAGGGTGCTTTTTTACTTAGGTGAAAGTAGATCGGGGTTTCTTAAATATATCATAATCAATTCGCAAATCTTGTAACCATATTTTTTAATGTTATCAGTTATCATTATTAATTTATTGTGCATCAGCATTTGGATTTTTTTATTGGGAATAGTAAGGATGAGGGGAGGTGCATTACATATGGGAAAAGGTAGAAGTAATAATGCTGGTAAAAAGCAACCAAATTTCGATGATTCATCTAATTTCGCTAAACAAAGTCAACCGACAGAAAAGAAGAAGAAATAAAAAAAGGAGCTCTCTTGATCAAGAGAGCTCCTTTTTTTTAGATATATTGACGTTTCAACACAACAGATCGTGTGTTCAATCAAATAGTCATACATGTAAGGTTTAAACTCCTGCTTCCACTACTGTGGAAGCTTCTCTAAATGATGTGCAATGTCAATATACATATTGGAGTAAACGGAATGGATTTCATTACTTGGCGTAGCATTAGAAGAGAAGTGGACAATTACCATATTCGCTTTCGGATCGATGTAAAGTGTTTGTCCGTAACTACCTAACACTTCGAAAGCACCTTGTTCATTGTGCGGAATCCACCATTGATTATGATAAGAAATGGAAGCGCCAGGGCCAACTGCAAGTTCACCTTCTTGGACATTTTTTATATCTTCAGTAATAGAAGAAGGGAGAATTTGTTTTCCGTTATATTCCCCGTTGTTTAATAGTAATTGCCCGAATCTAGCCATATCTCTAGCAGTTGCATTTAAACCAGCACTAGCTTGTTCAACTTTTGTTTCATCTGTTACGTAATACGCGTTTTCTTCCATACCAATTTGAGACCAAATACGCTCACTAACATTTTCAGCTAATGATTTACCAGTGATCGTTCGAATCACCCAAGCGAGTGTTTCTGCTGATCCGTTATCGTAAGAAAAATCGGAACCAGGCGGTGCAGTTTCTTCTGCTTCTCGTAACATATCATAAATTTTCATCGGGCCGTCGTAATTTTTACCTCGAGGTAAAATATTGCTTGCTAAATATAGTTGTGCATCTTGATTTTCTAATGCTGGATGTTCATATCCGTGAGTAGGATATTCTACAGAAACTTGCATATCCAATAATTGCTGAAGCGAGGCTTTACCAAACGGTGTATTTTTTAATTCTTTTATATATGTGTCAGCTGTTTTTTCTAAGTCAATACGGTTTTCTTCAGCGAGAGATTGTATAATTGCCCCGGTAAATACTTTTGCTAATGACGCCATACCATGAGGTTCGCTCTCGTTATATCCATTGAAATATCGTTCATATACAAGTTGTCCATTATGTACAACGACGAAAGCATCCGTTTTGTTATCATCTAAAAGTTTTTTTAGAGGAGTTGTATTTCCAAATCTACGCTCCCCAGCAAAATCGTCTAAGTTTTGCAATGCGGTAGAGAAGTGAAAAACGTGATCCGGGTTATTTTTCACCTCATTAATTAAAGTGAATTCTTTCATATGTGTATACGACCAACGTAAGTACGGGTCATCTATCCAATTTTTCTTCGTCACGTTATTTTTCGATGGAGTCGTTTTATTATGTTTGAAGTATGTAAAACCGAGCCCTGTAATTACAAATATAAATGTGATTATGAGTAAGAGTAGGGGAGATTTTTTAAGTTTCATATCGGTCCCTCCTTGTTTTTTCTATTATAAGTATACGCTTCAATTGAAAGAAATACAAAATAAGGAAAGTAAACGGGGAAGTTTACTTTCCTTATTTATGTTAAGCGGAAACTTTTCCGTCTGTATGTTGTTTCTTGAACTTTTGTTTTCGTCCGTGTAATCCATAATAAAGAAGTAAAGTGAACGCAACGATAATGGCTGCGATGAAATACATATTATGGTAACTTGATTTCGCTGCGACGATACCTAAAATGAAAGAACCAAAGCCAATACCACTATCAAAGAATGAGAAGTACGTAGCTGTCGCAGAACCACGTCTATGGTTTGGAGCTGCAGAAATCGCAATCGTTTGGAAGCTAGGAATTAATGTTCCGTAACCTAAACCGATTAACATACCTGCGCCAAGGAACCAAAATGAAGTTTGTGCTTGGCTTAAAATGAACATCCCAATTGTGAAAATAATAATAGCTGGATAAACAAGTACATTTTCACCGAAGCGATCAAAAATCTTACCTGTAAATGGACGAGAAATGACAACAACAAGTGCATATAAAATAAAGAAGTAACTTGCAATGTCAGCTAAACCGAGCTCTTTTGCATAAATAGGAATAAAGGATAAAATGCCACTATAAGAAAAGGCTAAAACAAATCCTGTAAGAGCGATTGGAATAGAAGATGGTTCAAGTAAGTCTTTCCATTTCATTTTTTCTCGTTTTTGTTTGCTTACAGGTGCTTCATGCGGAATATTTACAAGTAGTCCTAATAAAAATGCAAGCAATGAAAATACGGAACAAACGATAAATAGTACAGTGAATGAAAAATGAGAAATAATTGTTAAACCTAAAAAAGGACCAATTACCATCGGCAAACTCATAAATACGCCGAAATAGGCAAGTGCTTCGCCGCGTCTATGAGCTGGCGCAACATCTGTGACAATCGTACCAGTTGCTGTTGTTGCCATACCGAACCCAATACCATGTAAGAAGCGAAGGGCAAGTAATAAAAATAAACTTTGCGCACCGAAATACATAACAGTAGCAGCTAAAAATAAAGAAAGTGAAATAAATAATATTTTCTTTCTTCCTAAATCATCGAGCCATTTTCCTGTAAATGGTCGACATAATACAGATGAAATAAGAAATACAGTTGCAACTAAACCAATTTCCTCAGGTTTTCCTTTTAGGCCGTCTATTACATAGACGGGTAAAGTAGTCATAAGCATATAAAATGTTAAGAAGAGAAATAGACTACTAAAACAAGTTCCGAGGAAATCCTTCGTCCAAAGTTTCTCACTTTGCATCGTCATCCCTCCAATTTAATCTAAGTTTTTAATAATTTGTTGTAACACTTGAAATGCTTGATGTAAATCATCTTCGTTAATACCTTCTAGCGTTTTTTCTTCGAAAGTATCAACTTCTTCTTGCCATATTGGAATCATCTTTATCGCTGTTTCTGATAAAGAAATGAGCTTCTCACGGCGATCTTTTCCTTCAGTACGAATAATCCATCCCATCGTTTCCATACGTGTTAACGTACGAGTCATCGTTGGTGATTCAACATTTAAATACTGACATAATTCTGTTTGCGTACAAGAACCAGTTTGATTAATACGGAAAATTACAGCCCATTGCGCACTAAATAACCCAGTGGGAGATACGCGTTCATTAAATTTCTTCGTAAACTTGCGAGAAGTCTGGCTGACAATGTGAAAAAAATGTTGTTTTTCGTCCATGTATGTTGATCCTTTCAAATTAGTTACCTAGCTAACTATATACTTTTTTATTATAATTGTCTAGTAATAGACATGTTGATTTATGTAAAAATTTCGTATCGCTTTTTTGTTGAGAACATACATTCTGCATGTTATTCTTTAATTAAGTAAAGAATTTTCTTTCTATTAAAAAGAATGGGGGAACTTGTGATGATTAAGCCTGCAACAATGGAGTTTGTTTCACTATCGAACGGAGAAACGATTGCGTATCAGGAAGTTGGAAGGCAAAATGCAGAAATTCTTGTACTCATTCACGGAAACATGACATCGTCACAACATTGGGATTTAGTCATTGAAAAGCTGCAAGATCAATACCATATTTACGCTCTTGATTTAAGAGGATTTGGTCAATCAACATATAATAAAGCGATAGATTCCATACAAGATTTTGCAGAAGATGTAAAACTATTTATTGATCAATTAAAACTAGAGAAATTTTCATTAATGGGCTGGTCAATGGGCGGTGGTGTTGCGATGCAATTTACAGCGAATCATCCAACGTTTGTCGAAAAGTTAATTTTAGTAGAATCGGTGGGCATGAAGGGATATCCAATTTTTAAAAAAGATATAAACGGGCAGCCAATCGTATCAAGTTTAGTAAAGACGAAGGAAGAGGTTGCACAAGATCCTGTACAAATTGCTCCAGTGCTAGATGCGATAAAAAATATGAATAAATTATATTACCGAACAGTATGGAATCTATTAATATATACACATAATCAACCTGAACCAGATCGTTATGAAAAGTATTTAGACGATATGTTAACGCAACGTAATTTCGTAGATGTGAATTATGCGCTCATTACATTTAATATTTCGGATGAACATAACGGGGTTGTAGAGGGAAATAAGCAAATTCATCGTATTAAAACTCCAACGCTTGTCATACAAGGTGACAGAGATTATGTCGTACCGCAAGTAGTGGGTGAGGAGTTAGCGAAACATTTGCCGAATGCTGAATTGCAATTATTAGAAGATTGCGGTCATTCACCGTTTATTGATTGTTTAGATGTATTTATAAAGCATGTAGAGGATTGGTTAGAACAGAAATAATCCCCGAAATGAAAGGTATTGCATATGCTATAACATTGTATGTAAAAGGGGAGATTATCCATGCATCATCCGCTCTTAATTGCGCATTCACCATATAATCATCATATATATACAAAATTGATGATAGCTCCGCTGTATATGCAGATTTCACCAGCTGTAGTTCCGTTACAAATGCAATATCCGCAACAACCAATCGTTAGCGCACAGCAACACGTATATGGAACTGCATTTTATAAAAATCCGTACTTCAAGCAATTTCATAACAATGTGAAAGCACAAGTTTGGGAAGGATAGGAAGCTAAAAGATTCATTCTTTTAGCTTCTTTTTAATTGCGAATATTCGTACACGCATTTGCAGAAACAGTTTATAATGAAAAGTGGAAAGCGTGAGAAGGAGAAGGAGAGGGAAAGGGATGTCACTGCGTTTTACTTTTTGGATTATGGTTGGGATTGTAGCAATTTCAGGTTTGTCACAAGGTATGCTCTTACCGGCCATTGCAATGATTTTTGAACAAGAAGGGGTTAGTTCAAGTATTAACGGTATTCATGCGACGGCACTATATATTGGGATATTAGTAATCTCGCCGTTTCTTGAAAAACCGATGCAAAAATTTGGAATGAAGCCAATTATTGTGATTGGTGGGTTTCTCGTTATTATTTCATTATTCTTTTTTACACAAACATTTTCGTTTTGGGTATGGTTTATCCTTAGATTTCTAGTTGGAGTCGGAGATCATATGCTTCATGTCGGAACACAAACATGGATTACGACAACATCAGACCCGAGTAAAATTGGGAGACAAGTATCGATATACGGTGTATTCTTCGGAATTGGTTTTGCCGTCGGTCCGTATTTAGCAAGCACTGTGCAGTACGGTCTTGCAACGCCATTTATTATATCTACTGTACTTTGTTTAATAGGTTGGCTGTTATTACTGCCAACGAAAAATGCATTCCCGGCGCAAGATGAAAGAGAAGTGAAGAGTGAATCATCCTTTTCTCGTTATAAACAAGTTGTTGGATTAGGATGGATTGCACTGCTGGGACCACTTGCATATGGCGTACTGGAAGCAATGTTAAACAGTAACTTACCAGTATATGCGCTTCGTAAAGGATGGTCTGTTTCAGAAGTATCCTTCTTATTACCAGCATTTGCAGTTGGGGGCATTATTACACAAATTCCGCTCGGTATATTAAGTGACAAATACGGAAGGGACCGTATTTTAACGTGGACGTTCAGCATAAGTACGGGCATTTTCTTGCTAGCAGCCGTATTTGATCAATATTACTGGATCGTCTTTGCCTGCATGTTGTTAGCTGGTATGGTCATTGGATCGTGCTTCTCGTTAGGACTTGGATTTATGACAGATTTATTACCGAGACACTTATTGCCAGCAGGTAATATATTAGCTGGAATCGCCTTTAGTTTAGGGAGTATACTGGGACCTGTATTAGGAGGCGTATTTATAGAAAAAATACAGTATACAAGCTTTTTTATTGCGGTTATGATTATAATAGGAATTCTCGCAATGTTATATATGATCTACATGAAGAATCAATTCGCATCAAGAAAAATAGAAAGTAGGTTAGGGCATGACAAAACAACCTAATAAAAAGAAATTTGAAGTACTCGAAAACGAAACAATTACAGACTGCTTAGCACGTATGGAACAAGAAGGCTATGCACCGTCTCGCCGCATGGAAGAGCCAATCTTTCATGAAGTGAAGAAAGACGGCAAAACAGTAGTGGAACCGTGCGGCAGAAAGATTGTCTTTGAGGGGAAATTGAAGTAATACAAATAGCAAATTCTCTTTATAGTATAGAGCCACCCAATTCATTTGAATTGGGTGGCTTGTTTTGTTACTGAGTAAGGAAGGAATAGGTAGATTAGGAATTGAATAGAATGAATGGATATTTTCTAGAGAGGATGAAGTTAGTTGTTCGGGCATGGATTATAGAGCTAAAACTATAATTTTGCAGAGGGAAATAGGTAAATACGCCGAGTGCTGGTTAATCCGTACGCCATCAATTTTGTTATTTGGAAGAAAATAATAATATCATAAAGCATACTATAAATAGTTATATTTTTTGTATAGAAAATGCGTAATTGTAACGTTAAATCTTCCTGGAAGAGCAGTTACACTATCTTTGGATTTTTGTTAATTCAAAATTCAGTGTGCAAACGAGGTGGAGTTCAAAAATGGAAGCAAATCAAAATGAGCGAATTCTCTATGTAGTTTTTGAGAATGAAATGAAATTACCGATTTTGGATATTACGCACCCGTTGTTCAATGCAAGTATTGATGAACAGGCGTATCATTTGAATTGCCTTAAATCAGCACGGAGCATTGAAGCATTAAAAAAGATGCCGGGTTTTATTCAGAACATTTTTGTGAAAATGTCGAATGTTGATGATTCTTATCTTAGTGGTATGCGTACGTTACTGTACAAACTTGGACCTGATTTAAGTAAGGGGATAAAATTAGGCTTCCGGGACAAGTGGGCGGTAAAGCAAACCTCTTTTATGGGACTTCGGATTAGGCTGAGGGATCTTTGCAGACAGCAGTCGGAACTTTTGTTGCCTCAGCTTAGGGCGTTTCCTGAACGTGGCCTTTGTTTTTTTAATATTGCTGGTGGAGCTGCTGCAGACAGTATCAATACTTTGATTTTAATTCAGGAATCGGACCCAGAATTACTTAAGGGACGAAAGATTGGAATTAACATTTTAGATATTGATACGTACGGCCCTAATTTCGCAAAGCGGTGCATCGATGCTTTGAAGCAACCGGGAGAACGCTTTTATGGCCTTGATATAACACTTAACACAATACATTATAACTGGAGCCAATCGGAGTCATTATTAAAAATGAGCTTGGATCATTCAGGTTGGATTCAGCTCTGTTCATCGGAGGGGGGGCTTTTTGAGTATGGTTCGGATTCGGATATTATTGAGAATTTAGACCGTTTCTTTGAAAATTCCCCAGCGGATGCCAGGGTGACGGGTTCGTTAATTTTCGACCGAGCATATGTTAATCCAGGATATCTTGGGTTTACAGAGTTTATTGGCGTGCAAATTAGATATCTTGGATTGGAAGGATTACAGAAGCTTTTAGCTCAAACCTCATGGATTTTAGAAGAATCGCATGAAATTGAAAAAATTTATATTCTGTTTTCGTTGAAGAAAGCGTGAAATAAGACTGTTTATCACGTATGGACACCATCTCGTCGTATGGAAGAGCCAACCTTTTATGAAGTGAAGATAGACGGGGAAATCAAAGTGAAAAAGGTTACATAAAAATGAATCTGCTTTGTTCTCACAAAATAATTCACACATCTAGTCACATAAAAAAACGCTATTGATTCTAACATCAATAGCGTTTTTATTTTTAGTAAATATATAGATCAAAATGAATTTCTGCTTGAATCGAACTAGCGAAATCAAGTATATCTTTTTGTAAATACATTGCGGGTGATTCGTTATTCTCAATTTGAATGACTACCATAAATAGAAATTCTAAATCATATTTTTTCTTAAGCTGTTTTAATGGTTCTGTTTTCTCTTCAAGTGATTTTAGAATAACATGCAACTGATTATTTATATCGTATGATTCTTGATAGCCAGTGCTTAAATTCCAATCCGTCTCTTTTCTATATAGTTTTTTTGTGGATACAAGATTTGGATTATCACGTCTTGCGACAATATCACCTTTTTTATAAGTTCTTGTAGGTTCGATATTTAGGGCGTCGGTAATTGCTTCAACAGGGAATATATCACCCGTTATACTAAAATAAGCCATAACTTTGGTTTTATCCAGAATGGTTCCTCCTCTATTGTTAAGATGTCACTCTTATTACATTATAAAAATTTAAGAATGTATTTACTAGAATGTAAATGTGTTTTTGATTGAAATTTGGTGTTGGGATATAAATGATAATGTTAGATATATACCTTTGTAGTAAGGGGGAATTATACAAAAGTAGGATGATTTCAAATGTATTTATTTGTATGATAAAAACAAAATATTTTCAAAAAATTGGAATGTAGGGGAGAGGAATCATAATGATACAAAGCATATATGAAACGCATTTACATGTAAGAAATTTAGAAAAGGCGATAGATTTCTATCAAAATAAGTTAGGTTTAATATTAGCAAAAAAACTATCGAAAAGGCGGGTTGCTTTCTTATGGGTAGGAGAAAATAAAGAACAAATGCTTGGATTATGGGAAGTACATAGTAATGAAGATTTTGAGACGAAACACTTCGCCTTTCGTGTAGATGTAGCGTTTTTAAAGAATTCTAAATTGTGGTTAGAAAAACGTGGAATAGAGGTAGTAGGGAGTCAGGGGAAAGGAAATGAAGAGCCAATTGTCCAAAGGTGGATGCCAGCTGCAAGCGTATATTTTCTAGATTGTGATGGAAATAAATTAGAGTTTATTTCTATGTTATATGATGATCCAGATGAATTAGAATATGCAACGTATTTAAGTGAATGGGAAGCGGAGCACCAAGAAAAATAAACTTTAATCAGTGGGGGTTTTATAGCTTTGCTTGTTTTCTCACCCATTTGCGCAAGTCTCCCCAGTTTCATTTAACTTTATTAAATATACTCATTACGATGCATGCATTTACATAATATGGATGAGTCTTTGATGATATAACTAAAAATGTAATATTCGAATAATGAATATTCGGCGTTATTTAATAATGGTACATACAGTAAAATGTTCTGTTTTCCATTCCACGATAGAAAACAGAACGTATATTTGGTATAATCGAAATATACTATATGAAACGATGTACATGAGTTTGACATGTATGTATTAAGGTACGTACTACATAACAATAACTACGCTTTATACAAATCAATCGTTAGAAAGGAAAAGAAGTAATGAATCAAATTTCATTTGAAGATTTATTTGAAGAAGAAAACGAGAAAGAAAAGGTGGAGGTAGCTGAAATACCAGTACCTTTATCACCATTGCAAAGAGATATATTGGAATTAATGGATTCTGAAGAAATAAGTGCACTTGAGCTGTGTGAACAATTAATACGAGCTGGAAAAATATCAGATGAAAGATTCACAACGAATAAGCCGAAAGCATATGGAGAAGTATGCTTACTATTAGAAGGATTTGTTAAAGAAGGAAAGCTTATTTTTGTCAAAAGTGATGAGAAAAGAGATAGGGTTTATAAATTGAATGAAGAAATGTTTAACGGATAAGGTGTGCAGGGGGAATTCATTCATTTTTCTCATTAAAAAAGGGTGTCAATCTTACTTAGATTGACACCCTTTTAATCATCTAACACCTTACATATTTACGCTTGAAACCAAGTCTTCCTCTATCAAGTTCTTTCTGAATACTCTCTGCAGCATTTAGCAAACTGCTTTTTTTATTATCACGTTTTACTTCAACTATACCAACTTCTTTTGCAATCTCGACTGCCTTTTCGTGTAGTGGCACATATGAAATTGCTACCGTGTTTAGAAAATTATTCATAGCGGATTTAGTTCGTTCTGGCGAATCATGGATTGTCTTTTTCACCATTTCAAGCATATCGGAAATTTTGCTTTCAGAAAACTCATCGTCTTTGCGATTTCCTAAAAGCCAGCAGTAGCAACTCCAGCCTGCAGACATTTGTAGCTCGTCCTTACTTGCAATCCATTTATCAGCAACATCTTGTGCGATATTTGATTCTGATAAAGTGACTGCCACCACATAATCAGACAACATATAAAAATACGCTCCGTCTATCCATCGATTAAAATCAGACTCACTCATAGCTTTCGGGTCCGCAATAATGCCTGCAAAATACATAGCATCGTAGTTGCCTGTGGCATAAAGTTCTTCTGCTAACTCTTGGTTTATTTTTATTTTTTTTGCGATTGGTTTCATAGCACCTGTAGCTACGCCGAAAACTGGCTCGTGCGCACCGTTAGATATGTATATTTTTTTCGTTCGTTCCTTGCCTAGGGCTTCAAGCTCTTGCATAACTGTTTTAAAATCCAAAGCTGTGTACTTCCTTTCTTCATGTAAAAACCATTTTAATTGCGAACAACTAGCCTATATTTTTTATCATGTTTTCCATACTTTCTAATTTTAAATCTTATGTGAGTAGGATGTCTACTTTCTATAATTTGTCGATAGTGCAGATAGTGATTTTGAAAGTCTAGATTTTTAGGATGAAAAACTACTGATTAAAGTTTCACTGTATCTTTGGCTCTTTCTCGGTATTATTATGTTATTATTTGGTAAGAGGATAAATGTAAAGTTAAACATGTGAGGTTGGTTATAAATGATAAAGAAATTTACTAGAGTAGTATTAACTGTAGTTATGCCAATTAGTATGATTGTGGGGTGTGGAAATACTGAAAAAACTGAAGCAAAAGAACCGAAAGCGATACAATCAGAGAAAAAGGACTATACGGATTACTCGTATGGAAGCAAAGGTATAGTAGTAAGCGGAAAAGCGAAAGAACGTCAACAATACGAGGTTGGATATATGGATGATAATAAGTTAATTGGGATTGATGAAAATATTGAGGACTGTATTATTTTAGATAATAAAGATGAAGCAAGTCTCGTTTGGAAACAAATAGAGCGTGGATCGATTATTGAAGTGCAATATGGTAAGGATCGCAACCATATCGTAGGCGTACAATTAGTAGGAGATCGTGAGCCATACGAAATTAGTGATAAGTTTGATCGAAATACGATAAACGAGATTGTCGAAAACGTTAAAGGGAATTTGTAATAGAAGCTAAAATGAAAAAATATTTAAATTTACTATTAATAAAGTTGATTCCTTATGGAGATAAGAAATCGACTTTATTAATTATCTTTTTTGTAAGTTGTCTTTCCACAAATTATAGCTGTTATCAATAACTTCTTTTAATTTGAAATAGTTTTTCCAAGTATCTTTTACGTGGTAGAGAGTTTCTTCGTCTATAAAAACGTCTGAGTAATCACTTATATACTTCCATTCCTCATCATTATTAAAGTAATACATCGCCAATTGGTTGCCTTCGTCATTTAACATGTCGTCTGCCAAAACGCCATCCCAGTTCATATAAATTTCTGTGCCAGTCATTCGCCTGCTGGGGATAAAATGCAGTGTTTATAAAAAGGCGGAATAACCATATTTTTATACATAGTAGATTCATAGTCTTTCACGAATGAGAAAATAAAGGGAGGTTGAGATATTTACACGAACAGTGTAGGTATCGATTGCAGCAATGAATATTAAAAAACGAGTAATCGCACTATCAACAAGTCTAGTAATTTTAGGGAGTGCACCTTTATCAATATCAGCAGAAGAGATAAATAAATCTCATACTGACCAGCTTAGTATTGCACAAGGGGAGCGTGGAACGAACGGATTACGTTATTCTAATTTCAATCTAGAAACTCCAGATCACATGCAAATTAATGAAGCAGAAGTATCAGAGAACGAGGAAATTCTTCTAGAAGAATATAAACATAAACATGATGAAACAGAAGAGTTACATAAAATGAAAGAAGCGAAAAAAGGTCAAGTAGCGGAAGATGAAGCTATTTCAAACATTGAAAAGGCATTTGAACATGTAGACGGTCGAAATGATGGCTCTACTCGTGAAATGAAGCCGGTTGAAAAACGAAGAGCTATTCAGTATAGTGCATCGATGACTACAAAGAAATATGGAACACTTGCAGGTGTCCCGTTTGTAGAGTGGATTGTTCCAGCTGGAAATCCTGATATTCGTCCTGCAAATCCGATGAAAGCACGCTACATTACAATTCATGAGACTGCAAACACAGCTCGTGGTGCAAATGCTGAAAATCATGCGAAATATTTGTATAAACAAGCAACGGAAGGTACGTTCCGAACAGCTTCTTGGCATTTTACTGTAGACGATAAACAAATTTATCAGCACTTACCAACAAATGAAAACGGTTGGCATGCAGGAGATGGCGATGGCTCAGGAAATAGAGAATCTATCGGTATCGAAATTTCAGTTAACCAAGATGGAGATTACAATAAAGCGTTAGAGAATGCAAAGAGACTTGCAGGTTATTTAATGAACAAAGAAGGTATTAGTGCGGACCACATTTATAGGCATCAACAATGGAGCGGGAAAAACTGTCCTGATATTTTAATTTCTCGTGGGAATTGGACTGGATTCGTACAAGGTATTCAATGGTATGCAAATGTTAACGCACAAATTGATTCGCCTTTACAAGAAAGAAATGAGCTATTTGATTCCAATGAATATAATCCAGCTGAACCTAATATGGAGCTTGTAGTGAATGGTGATGGTATAAACGTACGTAGTGGTTCGGGACTTGAACATCATATCGTTCGTAAAGCTTCAAACGGAGATCGTTACAAAGTGTTTGCAGTTAAAAATGGTTGGTATAAAGTAGGTAACGATGAGTGGATTTTCTATAACCCAAGTTGGATTAAAATAAACTATAATGTGCCACATAAAGAAGTACAAAAACCAAAAGATGATATTACAGGTGGATGGTTTGAAGGGAACATTCGTAAGCTGAACAGCCTAGGAATTATGAACGGTGAAGGAAATGGTGTATTTGCGCCTTATCGTAATGTTACGAGAGCTGAGTTTGCAACATTAATCTCAAATGCTCTCAAGCTACCGGAAGGAAATAAGTCATTTGTAGATATTAATAAAGCGCATCCATCCCTTCATAGCGGTATTAAACGTAGTGCAAGTGCGGGAATTATTAACGGTCGTGGCGGCGGGATTTTTGATCCTAACGCATCTATTACACGTGAAGAAGCATCGATCATGATTGACAACGCATTACAGTATAACGGTGTTACAGGTGAATTAGTTGCATTGCCATTTAGGGATAAACATTTGATCACATATAAACAGCCTGTTCAACGATTATATAGCTTAAAAGTAGTTACTGGTGTTGGAAATAATGAGTTTAATCCGAAAGGGACAGCAACTCGTGGTGAAGCAGCTGCCTTTTTAGTGAAGATGTTAGATGCAAGTCAAAAATAGAAAGAATGATAAAGGAGCTATCCAAAATGAGAATTTGGAACAGCTCCTTTTTATATAAGCCCTTATTAAGCCCCTTCCAAGCCCCTTATAAGCACCTACCAAGTAATAAATCACTAAGAAAAAACAAAACAAAAACAACTACAAGAACAAAAAAGCGCGAAAAAATAAAACCGTCGTTGTAGTAGTTAAAAAAATTTGGAATTCAACTGCAAAAACCAAGCCCTCACTCCTATATGTATATTGAAGGATTGAAATCTACCTTTTTATGAATACAAGGGGGAGGTAAACATATGGCGGTGTACCGTAATGTGCAAGTGAACTTTTGGCAAGATGAATTCATATTAGATGTAACGCCAGAGGAGCGTTATTTTTACATATATTTGTTAACTGGTACGAAAACGAAGCAATGTGGAATTTACGTATTACCGAAGCGTGTGGCAGAACTTGAAACAGGCTACAATATGGAGACTGTTGAGAAGTTATTAAATAGGTTTGTTGAATACGGAAAGATTTTATACGATGCGGAAACGAAAGAGTTATACATCATAAATTGGCTACACTATAATCCAATTTTAAATACGAATGTAGAAAAATGTGTGTTACGTGAGTTAAAGACTGTAAAAAATAAAGAATTCATACATATGTTTTTACGTACATGTCTGGAAAAAGAATGGAAGATTCCATTGTTATTGCAGTATTTTGGTATGCCAGAAGAAGAGGATACTAGTAGTTTACAAGAAGTTGTTGAAGAAATAAAAGATGTGGAAGTGGAAGAGGACACTCCACATAGTGAGGTTTATAAGTTTTACGAGCAACATATAAGTAGTCTATCCCCATATATCGTGAAGGAATTGAAAGAGTGGATACGAAAAGTTTCAGGAGAGAGAGTATTAGAGGCACTTAAAATTGCATTTGAACAGAATAAGCGAACGTTTGCTTATGTGAAGGGGATTTTGAGGAATTGGTGTAGCAAATATGGTGGAGAGAAGTGTGTAATGGGTAGTTTAGAGAGAAGGAGAAGTGTTTTGAGTAGTGTGTTTTAATTTACATTAATTTAATGTAGAATGTATGTTCGTTTTGGTAGGTTTTATGCTATACTACCATTAAATAAGGATGTTTTTATAATGGATAAAAGATGCGGGGGAACAAAGTTTGACTACAAATACAGCTCAGCTGTTTCAATATATTCATATGACAGAAGAACAGGAACAATTATCACTGCTATATTTACAAACAAAAGAAGAAGAGATTTTGAAAGATATTCAATTAACGACAATTCGAGATCAAAGAAGAGGCGATTTTGCTGAGCGGTTTATAAATGATTTTAGGAAAGTGCATAAGCAAGATCCAGCTTTCTTACGATTATTCTATTATTTGTTAGGGGAGCAGTTTTTAAATGTTCTTATAATAAGGTTTAAATATGTGGATTTTTCTAATATGAAGGTTTATTTAGAAAAAAGTGCACTTCCATTGGATCAACTTGTAGTAATTGCATGTAAATATTTAACTAATATCTCTAGTTATGTGAATGAGGCGTATAGTTTTCTGAAAGAGTTAACAAAAGAGGATCCGAACTATATAGAGAGACAATTACATACTTTACTAAATAAGCAACAACTATCACTACTTCTCGTAATGTTTGAAGTAGATTATGAGAAGTTCCATACGTATAGCTCTTTATTGGAAGAGAGATTAAAAGAACATGCTGAATTTATTTTGAATTTGAATGGGGAAAAGGAAAAGATTGAAGCAACTGAAAGATATATAAAAGGTGAAAGTGATAGGGAATTATTTTTAGGTGGAAATTTACCGGACTATATTTGGCGACTGTTATTTCATGTCCATAAGTATTCAAACGTTGCGAGGCGATATGTGGAAATATTAGCAAAGAAAAACGTGTGGGGGTTTATGAATTATGCTACGCGTTATATGTGTCATGCTCTTGGCCAGCCTCAAAACTACAAAAGAACAGGTAGTGTAAATAAGAAAACGTATGAAGAAATTCAAAGTTTTTGTAAACAGTTTTGGATTGCTGAGGAAAGGTTTTTTGCGCACCGCCTGAGGCAACATAATTTGAATAGTGAAGACTTCTGTAAGACGTATGAATATGAATTCCTTTGCTTCATGTTGGAAGAAAATCCGGAATTTGTTCAACGCACTTTGCAATATGTAAGTAAAATGAATTATCTTATTATCGCGCGAACGTTAGCTGAAAAAGGACATGAGCTAAATAGAGGAAAAATGCGAGAAGAATTTTTTATTGCTGCTTTGCAAATTAAATTGTCTACAATACGTGATACATATTGTGATTATTTACTAGGGAAAGTGTCACTTGAGGATATGAAGCACATACTTAAAAATCCGAAATATAGAAGTATGTATTGGGGTATGCCGGTGTTAGAGGTTGCACTCCTTTGGGATATTGATGATGTAGCAAAAAGGGAAGCTGTACTTACACTACAATTCGGAGATGAATATAGTGTTAATTTATACGAACTTCTTTACGAATGCTCTGTCAGAGGGATAGAACCGAAACAAGTATTAGAAGAACTTCTTTCGTATGGGCTAAGTAAGGAAAAGCTGATTGCCTATGCAGTTGAACAAGCTGCATGCTACAGTGAAGAGAGAAATGAGGCGAAGGAAGCGCTTGTTCATGTCATTGTAAAAGAACAAGCGTATATAATTGAACGGTTTGATGAGTATTCTGCTGTTGCCAAAGCATATATTTTAGAAGAGTTAGCAAAGGATAACATGATTAAAATGCGTCCCATTTTAATTAAAACTTTAGGGGATTCATCTAAAAAAATGCGTGAGTCTGTAGTTAAACTTCTTTCAAGAGATGTAGAAGCTGCAGAGGATGTAGCGCTGGAACTTCATAATAAAAAGAAAATTGTCCGTGAAAATGTGATGAAACTGCTTATAGAGTATAAGATTGAAAAATATACAGAACTTGTACAGGAAGCTTTGCAAGATAAGAAGAATGCCTCTTTTGTTGAGAAGTTTGCTCCGTTACTTGAAACGGAGAGAAACTCAGAAAGTATAGAAGAACTTTGTGGACGTATCGTAACGGAACAAAAAAGAAATTCACTTATGCAATTAATTGGGGATGAACCACAAATCCGTCTTCGTCATTTTAATGAAATTGCCGATGCTACAATTCCATTAGCTTATTTGCAGCAGTACATTTCAGATTCTGTTATCGAGAAGAAAGAGGCAGCTGAAGCGATTGGGAGTACTTTAAATGAACAGGACTTGAAAGAATGTGTGCAAGAAATATATCAAACATGGATTTCTCAAGATGCAGATGTGAAGAAACGCGGTATTCTTTCGTTATATGGAATATATAGTGATGACAAAATGGTCGGCATACTGAAAAAGCAAATCGATGAATGGGTGCTCGATATGCGAGGGAAAATTGCAGCTGATGCTGTTCGGGCTTTAGGCTTGTCCTCATCTAAGCTTGCACTTATGTCTATTCATACAATGGCCTTTAAATATAAACATAAACAAGTGCGTAATGCAGCAAAAGAAGCACTAAGTCTCGCTGCAAAAACGCGTGGTATAACGGAAGAAGAGCTGGAAGATCAACTAGTACCAAATCTTGGTTTCAATATACGTGGTGAGAAGGAAATTGATTTTGGGAATAGATGTTTTACGGCCATATTAACTGCAGAGTCAAAAATTGAATTAGAGACAGAAGAAGGGAAACGTATGAAGTCGCTTCCAAAGCCGAATGCAAAAGATGATATAGAAAAAGCTGAATTAGCTAAGAAAGAGTTATCTACTTTAAAGAAAGAGCTTCGAAGTGCTCTTTCCATGCAGAAACAACGTTTGGAAGCTGCTCTATCAAGAAAGCGCTATTGGTCATATGACTCCTGGAAGTCGGTATTTCTAGAGAATCCAATTATGAAGCAATTTGTAACTTCACTTATTTGGGGTGAATATACAGAAGGGAAGTTACTGAAAATGTTCCGTTATGCGGAGGATGGTACGTTTTATTCAATGATAGGAGAGAATCATGAATTTTCGTCTGGAACCGTGATTGGTTTCATTCATCCGTTAGAATTATCCGAAACGGAAAAGGAAATGTGGAAAGAGCAACTGGAACATTCGAAAATTGTCCAGCCATTTCTACAAATTGAACGTCCTGTGTTTGTAGTAGAGGAAGACGATAAGGTTACTGTTGAGAGATTTGGTGGTATTTTATTAAATGGTCGCTCGTTATTCGGTAAGATGACGAAACTTGGATGGATTCGCGGATCAGTTCAAGATGGCGGTGTGTATTATACGTTTTATAAAGAAGATACTCGCACTGGATTAGGGGCACAACTGTCATTTAGCGGAGCACCAATTGGCTATGAAGACGAAGAAGATATATGTGTGTATGACATTGAATTTTATAAAGCAGGTACAGTGAATCGTGGTTCATATGAATACGATGAAATTGATGATGAAAGACGCATTGTGCCAAAAAAAGTAGATAAGTATTTCTTTAGTGAAATATTATATGATGTACAATTAGCGACCGATTCAAATCTTGGTCATAATGAAAGCTGGCGTAACAAACGATAAAAATTCCCCCTTCATTTGTAGGAAAATGAAGGGGTTTTTCAACTTTTCTAAAAGGTTCTTTCAAAATAGAAGCGAATAGTTTGAGGAAGGAGGGGGTTATATGGAAGTTGTTATAAAAAAGAAACGAACTCGTGGTAAGAGAATTTTTATTTGGTCTAGTAGTATCGTCCTTTTGTTGGTTATATGTACAGCGATTTTTTTGAACATATATACGCTTAAATCTGTGCCAAAGATAGATGGAACGATAAAGCTAGAGGATTTACAACGTGCTGTTACGATAAAGCGAGATAGTAAAGGTGTACCGCATATTAAAGCGGAAAATGCACACGATTTATATTTTTCGCAAGGGTATGTACAAGCGCAAGATAGGTTATTTCAAATGGATTTAAGTAGAAGGCAAGCTTCTGGGATGTTAAGTGAGGTTGTAGGGGAAGCAGCTATTGATCGAGATAAGTTGTTTCGAACGCTCGGTTTACGGCGAGCAGCCGAAGCGTCTGTTAGTCAATATGATGGAGAAGCGAAATATGCTCTGCAGTCATTTGCTGATGGGGTGAATGCCTTTATACGCGAGGCAAAAGAGGAAAAGAAATTGCCAGTTGAGTTTACTATATTAGGCTATGAACCTGCTGAATGGTCCATTGTGGATACGTTAACGATTGGAAAGTATATGGCGTTTGATTTAGGGGGACATTGGCACGGACAGGCATTTCGATATTGGGCGCTGAAAAATTTGCCGAAAGAGCAAGCAAATGAGTTATTTCCTACATATCCGAAAGATGCGCCTAGATTGCTAGCTGAACTAAAAAATACAAATGTAGACGTAGCACAAAGTTTTGCAAAAACAATCATTCCACCAGAGTTTAATGGTAGTAATAACTGGGTTATAAGCGGTAAGAAGAGTGCGTCTGGTAAGCCGATGTTAGCGGATGATCCTCATTTATCTCTTGCGACGCCTTCTATTTGGTATCAATCAACACTTGAAATGAAAGATTTGAATGTGAGTGGCGTTATTTTCGCTGGCGTACCAGGTGTTATATTAGGTCACAATGACAAAATAGCATGGGGCGTTACGAATACCGGTCCTGATGTACAAGATTTATATATTGAAAAGCGAAATCCTAATAATGAAAACGAATTTCTGTATAACGATAAGTGGGAAAAAGCGACTGTTGTTGATGAATCTATTAAAGTAAAAGGCGGAAAGACAATACCGTATAATGTTACGGTTACGAGGCACGGTCCAGTCATTTCAGAGTTTGCGGATAAAGGGAAAGCGAAAACGAAAACAGTATTTGCTTTAAAGTGGACTGCTTTGGAGCCTTCCGCTGAGTTAAAGGCTGTATTAAATATGAATAAGGCGAAAGACTGGAATGAGTTTGAAACGGCTCTTCAAGATTTTCATACACCAACTCAAAACTTTGTATTTGCATCAAACGACGGCACAATTGCTTATAAAGCAAATGGAAATATACCAGTGCGTAAAAAAGGTGATGGTAGTCTGCCAGTGCCAGGATGGACAGATGAATATGAATGGGAAGGGTATATCCCATATGATCAACTTCCAAAAGTAATCAATCCAAAACAAGGGTTTATTTCTACTGCGAATAATAAAATTGTTGATGATCATTATCCGTACCATATTAGTAATACGTGGGCGCAGCCATATAGGCAAATGCGTATTCAAGAGTTTTTACAAGAGAAGGAAAAATATACAGTGAAAGATTTAGAAGAGTTACAGATGGATCAAAAAAATTTATATGGGAAAGAGTTTGCTCCTATATTTTTAAAAGAGTTAAATAAAGCATCTTTAAATGAAGTAGAGAAAGAGGGCGTAAAACAATTAACGAAGTGGAATTTTTACGATAGTAAAGATGAATCGGCACCGTTAATATTCCATCTATTAATGAAAGAGATTTCAAATACGTTATTTTCAAAAGAAATACCGAAAGATGTGATGGAGTTATTTGAAGGAAAGGCACAAGTTGTTGATGAATTAATTCGAAAAGAAGTAGCAGGAGAACATAGCGCTTGGTTTATGAAGTACGGAGGCTTCACAAAAGTTGTGCATACATCGTACGAGAATGTAATGAAGAAATTACAGAAGGAGTATGGACCAGATGTTACGGAGTGGAAGTGGGGCGATTACCATCAACTTGCTTTTACACATCCAATCTCCAAATCATCTAGTATGTTAGCATTACTTGCATTTAATCGCGAAAAACCAGTTCCAATTGGTGGAAGCCAAGTTACCGTTCAAGCAGCGAGCTACGGCGATAACGGTATCGTCAATCACGGAGCTTCTTGGCGATTCGTCATTGATACGAAAGATATGTCAAACGGTTATCATATTGTAGGGCCAGGACAATCAGGACATTTTAGAAGTAATTGGTATCATGATCAAATAGATGATTGGGTAAACGGAACGTATCATACGACTACATTGAATACGGAGGGGATAGAGGGAAAAGTGTTAAATTTAGAGCCGAAGTGATAATATTTCCACTGATAAAAAATGTTAAATTAGAACATAACCCAGTCCTTAAATAATTTTAAAAGCCTACTATCAGTTAAATTGATAGTAGGCTTTTGTATTTTAGAGAATAAGATTAAATAATTTTATTATTCCAAAACAGTAAGTGTTTTAACATTTACTTATACGATAAGGAGCTTTACTTACTCTGTTACAAAACAAACCACACAAAGCATTCTTTTTCGCTCATTTTTATACACCGCAAAACATTTTGTTATTCAATAATTCCAATTTCTAGAGCCTTTTGAACAGCTTCTTCTTTGTTACAGACTCCTAGCTTTGTATAAGCTGTGGAAGCATAATTTCTGACCGTACCACTCGATAAATATAATCTGGATGCTATGGTAGTGTATCGAAGTCCTTTTGCTACTAGTTGCAATATTTCTATCTCCCTAGCTGTTAGCTCATAAGCGGTTGCTTTTGATTGTGATGTCTCTTTTTGCTCATCAAACTTCTCAAATATTTTGTGAGACATTCCCTGATCAATCAGTGTCCCACCTTTGTGAATAAGTCGGATCGTATTAGCTAGCTCCAACGTTTCAATAGATTTGAGTAAAAAACCATCCGCACCGTTGCGAAGTGATTCCAACGCCTGTTCGGTATCCTGAAACGTTGTGAAAATCAATACGCGGATATGTGGCCATTGTTGCTTAATCTTTTTGGTTGCTTCGACTCCATTCATGTGCTGCATATCTAAATCCATAAGTATAACATGGGGTTGAAGGCGCCCACACAAATCGATGGCTTGATTGCCATTCTCGGCCAAACCGACTACATTTAAATCTTCATATCTATCGAGTAGTGTCCTCAAACTTTCTCGAACAAAAGGCTGATCATCTACAATTAACAAACGGATAAGTCCATCTTTTATTTCAGTTTGTCGCGGTATGGTACAAGTAACAAGCATTCCTTCCTCTGGCTTTGTATATACAGACAAATGACCCTGCAAGTTCATTGCCCGTTCCTTCATCGCATTCATACCGAAGCCTTCTTGCCATTCTACATTTCCTTTTCCATTATCTTGAACTTCTAACCTCGTATATTGTTCGTCAAATTGCAATGAAACTATAATTTCAGTCCCTTGACCATGACGTACTGCATTTGTAAGGGACTCTTGTAAGCAACGAATGAATGCGATCTTCGCTTGCCGAGATAGTTGATATTCCTCTCCGAATGTCCTAAAACTTACATTAACCTGAGCGTGCTCTTGAAATTCGGCTCCAAGATTTTGGAGAGATTGAATTAAGGAAGGCGATTGACACGGAGAATCCATATGATGTAGGTAACCTCTCACGTCCTCGATGCTTTTCCGTCCCATTTCAAGCAGAGAATCTAGCCTCTGTATCCCCATTTCAGTAGCAAGTTCGGTACGCAACGTTTCCATCCCCATAATAATAGAAGTATAAGCGTGACCAACTGTATCATGAAGCTCGCTCGACAGCCTGTTCCGTTCCTCTGCCAGTGTAATACGTTCAATCTGAGACATATATTGCTCAAGTACCGCGTTTTGTTTACGAATCGCTTCATTTTGCTTATGATTGACGATTAATAAATGGAAAGCAAAGCCCATTACGTAAGCAAGTCCATAGTAGGTAACCATAATCCAATAGTTATTACTTGGCGCAACTGCATAGAAAATTCCAGTTGTTATAAAAACTGTTATTGGAGCTGTCCAATAATAGGATAAATGTTTACTATTCGCAGCAATTAGAAACACCGATATAAGAAATGTGTTGTAAGCTTCCGGAAATAATGAGGTTAAATATATACATAGTCCACCATATAGCAGTATGTCTGTGAACAAATAATATTTATAATTGAATAGTAAGGCTACCCATGGAACAGAGAAAGCAATAATTTCCCAAAGAATAATAATCCAAAGTGGCAATGTTAAACTATCCTGAAAATCTAATGTGGTTATGGCGATAGAGACACTAACAAGTATACGGACTCCTAACATAATCCAATCGTACCAAAACCAATACTTAACCATATCTAACAAGTTATTTACCCCCTAAGTAGCCTACCTTTTTACTTCCTATATTATAAATTAATCCTTCATACATTGTTATACTTTTTAATTTTACGCTGCAATCCTCTCACAGAGGACAAACTTCTATCGATTTAGTCGCCGAATCATGCTACGTGTATAGCCTCCAATTCTCTTTGTTAAACAATCTACTATTCTAATACTTATGGCGGTAAATACTATACCTATAAACATTACAAAGAGTGACTTGGCAAAAGTATCTATTTGTATGAATGTAATATTGATTTCGATGTATTGATACAGTAGTGGTGCCAACAGCAACATAAGTGGCATTACATAAAAAATGATTGCACTAATGAGACTGAAAATGCCAATCACTAATTTCTGCATTAACCAATAGACAGCAGACCAAGTGTGACGATCTGTAAGCACTAATTTCACTTGAGCCCAGTTCGATGTATCCATTGTTATACTTCTATCGTAAGAGTCTGTTGAAATATCTGTATAAATTTTCGTCTGTATGCGCTCGAATTGGACAAAGGGTGTGGTAGTCTGTAGTACGCGTATAACTAGTGGAATCCCAACTACCGTAAATGAAAGGGTGAAGCTAAATAGCAGAGCTATTAGATAAAAACAAAAATAAAACAATCCTGTAACGAAAGTTAGCAATAAAAAATAACCATTCTGGATGAATCTTGATTTCATAAAGTTCTCGCTCCTATCTATGTAATAACCGAATTGTACTGCTTTTTTTGTCATTCTCACTAGTGTAAAAATGTCATATGACATTTCTAAATGATGCAAAAAAGGGGGGAGTAACCTACTTCTAGTTAAAAAAGGTGCTTATATGAATCCCCATAAAACAATCCCGTTCTTACATCTGCAAGAACGGGATTGTTTTATACTTTTATTTAATATGAGATGGACTTGTTTTTCGAATGTGAAAAATAATATCAAATTGCTCAAGCAATGACTTATTAAAGTATGCCGAGTCGTTCGGTAAGAGTCGTGCCCCTATACTTAGTAATGGTCGTTTTGCTTTAACCCATTTATCTGCTGGTCCTTTAAGGTGACGGTTATCCAATAAAAACATTTTATATGGTACTTTTCCGAGGGTATAATTGAAACTATTTACATCTTGTGGAATCGGATTCGTTATAATCTTATCTCCGGTGTCGTTGTATAAGGTGAAATTTCCCTCCGTAGTTGTACTACCAATCGTGACATAATTATTGTCTAAACGTTCCTTCAAAAATTGCCCCGCAACATAAGGGTATAATTCCTCATCGATAATTCCTTTAGCTATATGAATATTGTGTCCCCATACCATCGTTTTACCACCTAATGTCTCTTGTGCCCACATTACATGATCGGTCAAGTATTGCTCATGCAGCTTTAACATACTTGGATAGTCGTTAGGAATTAGCATTGTGGTAAATTTCTCTATTGCAATTGCCGTTGCTTTTGCCCAGATGTACTCGGATGAAACTATTTCTGTGTTGGCTTGCCCATTCTCATCTTTTAGTAATCGAGTTACTCTCTCAGCGTTTGCTTTGAACTTTTCTTTTATTTCAGGAGCAAGGTCCATATATTCCTTTGTACTTCCATGAAAAGCCGACAATTCTTTATAATTTTCTTCTACTTCTGCCAGCAAATTTGGTCGATGCAGTTTTACATAATCAATTACTTTATTAAAACAACCTTGGTCCAACTCCTTTAAATCGAGCCCGATAAATTGGATCTTTTTTGTATTGGATGGATTAGCATTATAATCTTTCATCCACTCAATCATGGCTAAAATTTCATCAGTAGGATATAACAAGTTTAAAAAATCCCTAGGGTTTCCTTTTCCTGTTTGGATATATTCATTTAGCTTTAAGCCATTTCCCCAATCTTCTTCCATTGTGAAATTTGTAAAACCCATCTCAGTAACCAAATATTTCACAAGGCGAAACTTCATAGTGAAAATTTCAGAGCTTCCATGAGTATTCTCTCCTAATCCTACATATTGTGCGTTCCCAATCATTTTCTTAAGTGGCTTTAAATCCTCAAATGATTTTGATGGCTCTATCGTTTTTAGCGGGTAAGCCTGTGATTGTATTGATTTAACTATATTTTTTTGGATTGATTGACCTGAATTTTCGACTGCTACTGTTTGAGCGTTTCCTACTTCCACACATCCTGTGACTAATAAAGCTGTACTAACCATTGCAATGATTCTTTTCTTATTCATTTTTTCCACCTCAATTGAATTATTTGTAAAAGCAAGATTGATTCATGTACTTGCACGAATCAATTGCCTTAATTCAATTGTTAGCTAGCTCATATCATATTTTCTAGTTACATATTGTCATAAGGTTAATTGACACAAGTCATAGAATAATCATTACACTTTTGTACTACCGGCTATGACAACTTATAAATAATAATTCCATTGATGAGTCGCAAGTAAGACGAGATTATAAGTTTGGGAGGGATTTTAAAGATGAATGATCTGTATACCAAAATATTTTTATTCTAAGTTGTGTCTTTTGAAATGACAAGAAGTACCTTCGATAAACAAGTGAATGAAAGGGAAAGGGCGGATTACAATGATATTACACGCAAAATCGTTCCATAATAAAGATAAAATCCAACGTGCTAAAATAGGACTTCAACTCTTTTTGAGTATCTTAATCATTACTTCTATTATTCTAAATGTAGTAGTAATAATTACGAAAAGTATGCCGCTTATTGTGGTATATATGTTTACTCCAGCATTTTCTTCTATTTTGACTCGCATAATACTAAAAGAAGGATTTAAAGATGTATCTTTTAGTCTCGGTAACTTAAAGATATGGAAGGGGATTGGTCTTGCCCTGCTAATACCTATGATTATTTGTGGAATTACTTATTCTATCGCCTGGTTGAGCGGAATTGCAGGGTTTCAGCATCCCGAAGGTGGTATGTTAGAACCGATCTACAATTTACTTGGGCTTCAGTATGTAATGGCACCATTCAGTTTCATTTATCTAGTAGTATTGAGCGGTATTTTCGGAAGTTTGCTTAACTTAATCCCAGTTTTGGGAGAAGAAATGGGTTGGCGAGGTTATATGCTCACAAGGCTCGTTGATGCAGAGTTTTCACGCCCTATCCTTATTAGTGGATTGGTTTGGGCAACGTGGCATGTTCCAATTGTTATGGCTGGTTTATATGTAGAGGGACCATCTGTCGTTTTTTCAGTACTTGGCATCTATTTTTGTATTGTGCCATTCAGTTATATTACAGCTTATTTACGACTTATCACAGGTAGCGTTTGGCCTTCGGTTATCATCCATACTACTTGGAATGCCATTATTCAAGGACCTTTCGCACGTGCAAGTACAGGATATCAAACTGAGATTTGGATTGGAGAATCTGGCTTAATAACCGCTATTATTATCTTGATAACTGCAATAATTATGTCTCGAATAATGAAGTAAATGTAATAGTAATACAAACAAAAAGCGAATATAGATAAAAATTTAATTATACGAAAAAGTAGATTTGGTTAGGGTATCAGAAAAAATTAAATAACTTCAATAGTAAGGTAAATAAAAAAGGGAGCGGAAATATGCTCCTTTTTTATTTACCTTACTATTTTTAGGAAGTTAGTCTGAATAAGATATGGATAAAGGGTGAATAGCATTTTTATTAATAAAAATTCATTGGATTTTTTGTGGAATATATATGAAATGTTGTATAAAATAATCAGGAAAGCCAAAAATTATAGGGGGAAAGTTGTGAAGAAAAATAAGAGTTTAATAAGTTTTTTAGGAGTGTTTATTATGCTATTTTCTTTTTGTTTTCAAGGAAATGTACAGGCAGATGTAAATACTGTTCAATCTGGAAAAATCAAATCAGGAAATGTAACGGTATGGGAAGTTGGAAATGTAGCGAAAGTGTTAGCTGATGTAGAGCGCTTAAATTTAAATACAGTAAATGTACCGATTCAGGTAGATATTCCGAATGTGACTTCTACGAATATGGTAATTAATCAAGCGCAAAAGCAACAGGCTATTATTTTAATTCAAGAATTATTAAAGCGTAATATTCAAGTTATAGTGGAGCCGTTCCCATATATTCAGCAAGGAAATGTTGGGGAAACGGAATGGAATCCAAGTAATATTAATGATTTCTTCTGGAATTGGAAAACGGTTATTTTGCAAGACATCTTTAACTCGATTACAAGTAAATACAATGTGTACGGGCTTAAGATTGCTTCTAATTTCGTGAATATGGAATATGCAGAAGGATATTGGAGCGATACAATTGATTTTGTTCGCCAGCAGTATAAAGGAAATGTTTTGTATCAAATGAATTGGTGGTTAACAGCAAGTTGGGATCCTTCATATGAAGCGAAGTTTGTTGAGAAAATAAATCGTCCGTATTTAAAGAAGGTAGATATTGTTAGTGTCGATAGTTGGTTTGAAGTTTCAGGGAAAAGAAATCCATCATACGAAGAAGTGAAGCAAAGTTTATTTGCGACGACAGTATATAACCGTGGACAAAATGTTGTTCAACAACTAGAACAATTACATAAAGCAACAGGAAAACCGGTTTACTTTGGCGGATTTAACGTTCCGGCGCGTGAACTAGGCTTACAAAATCCGTGGAATCCAGATGTTTCTAATGTGTTTTCAAAAGACGTACAATTAAACGGATGGCGCGCTTACCGTGACGTATTAGAACCGAAGCCATATTTTAAAGGCTTTTCAATTTGGTTTATTGGATCTAATAATAGTACGCATGCGTATCAAATACATAGTCAAGAAACGGCAGCAGTTATTAATGGCTGGTACCGAAAATAATTTTTATAAAATAGGCAAGTTTTGAGGTTCACTACATATATTTCTAGTGAAAGGCCTTTCACCATCTTATCACCTAGGGGGCAATCATCATGAAATTTTTGTCTTACCTTACAGTAATTTTGGTGATTCTTGGCGGTTTGAATTGGTTATTTGTGGCGTTAGATTACAATGTAGTTGAGAAATGGTTTGGTTCTATGCCGGCGCTTGTGGACACTATTTATTGGCTCATTGGTCTTTCTGCTATTTATCAAATTTTTGATCGGTTCTTTACGGACAATTAGCAATTATACTTTATTACTAGAGTGTTAAGTACGATTATGTACTTAACACTTTTTTATATGTTTATAAAAAAAGTTTACACATGCAAGCGATTCCATTGCTTCTTGCGCCGTAATACTAGAAAAGAAATTGACCGTGTCTTGTATTGTGGGTTATAATTCAGAAAGTTTAAAAAATATTAAAATGAGAAATAGGGAGGTCATCTGGGTGATGGAAAGAGTGTATAATTTTTCAGCAGGACCATCAATACTCCCTTTGCCAGTTTTAGAGAAAGTGCAAAAGGAGCTTGTAAATTATAACGGGACAGGCATGTCTATTATGGAAATGAGTCATCGATCTTCTTATTTTCAAAGTATTATAGATGAAGCGGGTAGCTTGCTTCGTGAATTAATGAACATTCCTGATGAGTATGAAGTATTGTTTTTACAAGGCGGTGCGTCATTACAATTTTCTATGATACCGCTGAATGTAATGAATACGTATAAAAAAGCAGGATATATATTGACTGGCTCATGGTCTAAAAAGGCGATGCAAGAAGCTGAAAAAGTAGGAGAAGTACAAGTGATTGCTTCTTCTGAAGATGAGAAGTTTACGACAATTCCTAAACTGGATGGTTTACTAGGCGATGAAAAACTAGATTATGTACATATTACAACGAACAATACAATTGAAGGAACGAAATATGTGGAAGTTCCACATGTAGATAAAGTACCGCTTGTTGCGGATATGTCCTCAAATATTTTATCAGAACGATATGATGTTTCGAAGTTTGGTCTTATATATGCGGGAGCGCAAAAGAATTTAGGGCCAGCAGGCTTAACGATTGCAATTATAAAAAGAGATTTAATTGGGGGAGCAGATCGCTCTTGTCCTACGATGTTAAACTATGAAACTTACAGTAAAAATAACTCCTTATACAATACACCGCCGTCCTTTAGTATTTACGTAACGAAACTTGTATTAGAGTGGCTGAAAGAGCAAGGCGGGGTATCTGCGATTGAAGAACAAAATAAAATGAAATCTTCACTACTTTACAATTTCTTAGATGAATCAAAATTGTTTACTTCACCGGTTGATCCTACGTATCGATCACTTATGAACATTCCGTTTACAACGCCGTCAGAAGAGCTGAACAGTGAGTTTCTACAAAAAGCGAAAGAGCGTGGTTTTGTTACGCTAAAAGGACATCGATCAGTCGGTGGTATGCGCGCTAGTATTTACAATGCGATGCCAGCAGAAGGCGTACAGCAATTAGTAAATTATATGAAGGAATTTGAGCTTGAGAATAGATAGGGAGATGGGGATATGTTTCGTGTTCAAACGTTAAATCAAATTGCAGAAAAAGGTTTGCAAGTACTTAGCGGAGAGCGCTATGAAGTAGGGGAGAGAATGGATCACCCAGACGGTATTTTACTTCGCAGTTATTCTTTACATCAAGAAGAATTTTCAAAAGACTTAAAGGCGATTGCGAGAGCTGGTGCAGGGGTAAATAATATTCCTGTCGAGCGATGTACAGAAAAAGGGATTGTAGTATTTAATACGCCAGGAGCGAATGCTAATGCAGTAAAGGAACTTATTATTGCAAGTCTTATTATGTCTTCACGTAACATTATTAACGGAGTAAGCTGGACGAAAAATTTAGAAGGGGAAGAAGTACCGCAGCTTGTTGAATCTGGAAAGAAACAATTTGTTGGATCTGAAATTGCGGGGAAACGTCTAGGGGTTATCGGCCTTGGCGCAATCGGTGCTTTAGTTGCGAACGATGCGTTAGCTTTAGGGATGGACGTTGTCGGATACGATCCTTACATTTCAGTTGAAACAGCATGGCGCCTTTCTACACATGTGCAAAGAGCATTTAGTTTAGATGAAATTTTTGCAACGTGTGATTATATTACCCTTCATATTCCTCTTACGAATCAAACGAAGGGGATTATTGGTGAACACGCTATAGAGAAAATGAAAAAAGGAATGCGTTTATTCAATTTCTCTAGAGGAGAACTTGTAGATGAAAAGGTTCTTCAAAAAGCGTTAGAAGAAGACATTATTGCACATTACGTAACGGACTTCCCGAATGAAAATGTAATAAAGATGAAAAATGTAACTGCGACGCCTCACCTTGGTGCATCTACATCTGAATCAGAAGAAAATTGTGCGATCATGGCAGCGCGTCAATTACGTGAATATTTAGAGACAGGAAATATTCGTAATTCAGTCAACTATCCAAACGTAGAATTGCCGTATATCGGAAAGAAACGTATTACAATCATGCATCAAAATGTACCGAACATGGTAGGACAAATTACAGGATGTTTAGCAGAACATCATATTAATATTGCAGATATGATTAATCGTAGTAAACATTCTTGGGCGTACACGATGATTGATATTGATAACGGAATTGATGATATAATAAAAGAGAACATTGTGGAAAATATAAGCAAAATTACAGGTGTTGTAGCCGTTCGAATGATTGTGTAAAGGAGAGAGGAACTTGGCAAAAATCCGACCGTTTCGGGCCATTCGTCCAGTAGAAGAAAAAGCAGCGGAAGTTGCAGCTTTACCGTATGACGTATTAAATAGTGAAGAGGCAAGAGAGGTTGTAAAAGGGAATCCGTATTCTTTCTTGCACGTTGATAAAGCAGAAATTGATTTAGACCCAGCGCTTTCACCGTACGACGATCGCGTATATGAAAAAGCGGGTGAAAGTTTAAATCGATTGATACGAGAAGAAGTGTTCATACAAGACGAAGAGCCAGCACTATACATTTATGAACTGACGATGCAAGGAAGAACGCAGTCAGGCCTTGTCGTTTGTACATCTATTGATGAGTATGAAGACGATACAATTAAAAAACATGAAAGAACGCGTCATGAAAAAGAACTAGATCGTATTCGCCACGTAGATGTGTGTGACGCAAATACAGGTCCTATCTTTTTAACGTATCGTACAAAAGAAGAAGTGAAACGTTTCATCGCAAGCTGGAAAGAAGAACATGCGCCAATCTATACATTTACAGCAGAGGACGGCGTTAGGCATGTTGCTTGGAAAATAGCTGATGAAGAAGTAATTACAAGTTTAGTAAACTTATTTGAAGATATCCCTAACTTGTACATTGCAGACGGACACCACCGCTCCGCGTCAGCCGCAAAAGTAGGACTTATGCGAAGAGAACAATATCCGAATTACACAGGAGAAGAAGAGTTTAATTTCTTCCTATCAGTTTTATTCCCTCATGATGAATTATCCATTTGGGACTATAACCGAGTTGTAAAAGATTTAAATGGATTATCAGAAGAACAGTTTTTAAAGCAAATCACGCAATACTTTTATGTAGAAGAAGCATCTGTTTCTCCGTATAAACCAAATGAGCCAAAAACATTTGGCATGTATGTAAACGAGAAGTGGTATAAGCTCACAGTGAAAGAGGAAACGTTTGATGCGAACGACCTTGTAAAAGGTTTAGATGTATCTATTCTGCAAGATCATTTATTAAGCCAAGTACTTGAAATACATGATCCGCGATCTGATTCACGCATTGATTTTGTCGGAGGAATCCGCGGATTAGAAGAACTAGAACGCCTTGTAAATAACGGCGAATATAAAGCAGCGTTCTCATTATATCCGACATCAATGGAATCTTTATTAGCAATCGCAGACGCTGGAGAAGTTATGCCACCAAAATCAACGTGGTTTGAACCGAAACTGCGTAGTGGGTTGTTTGTACATTCTTTAAAATAAATATAGACTTCATTAGTTTGAAAAACCGAAATGATTTTAGTTTCGGTTTTTCTTATTTTAAAAGAGTTTTTGAGGAGGGGGGGGACTAATGAAATTGCAAGTAGGCGAAAAAATTACCTTTGAACGAACTTTAAGGACATTCCTAGTATTACAAGAAATGTCTTTTCCACTAAAGTATAGGGTATTTCGCTAAAATTCAAACTCTAAAATTAGTTTACTAGTTTGACCTGCAAACTGATAATGATAGGAACCTCTCAGACTTTCTAAGTTACCGGTAGCTTTAATAATTGTTCCTGGGGAATCTAAATTTCCTTTATCAAATATTCCTTGCTCTATAGCTGTAAATGTCCCATGCTGCCCCTTATAAATTCCTTCAAAGTGTAAAAATCCAGAAATTTTAGCAGTAGCTAAGTGACCATCATTTATATTTGAGTCTAAATAATATAATAAGTATTCAACAAAAGCTTTTCCTTTTAATTCACCATCAATATCATATTCGACATGTGCAATATTAATAGGGAAATCTTTTTTAGTATCATCAATTGGTTTTTCATCCCATTTACTTACTGTAAATGTTACTTCCATACACGTAAATCCCCCTTTATCATTAGATAAGTATTAAAAGTACCAATTCACAGTTATATCTCGTAGGAGTGTTTTTATTCATTCCACACCACTCTCCAAAATAGAGAAAGATCCATTTTCACAATCAATTTCTGCCATCGAGCCGTAAGGTAAAATAAACTTCGGTTCAGTATGACCAAAATTCAAATTATAAAGAATTGGCAAATCTTCTAAGTTATGTTCTTTCATAACTTGCAGTATTTCATGTTTATATTCTTCATAATACATTTCGTCTTTCGGTTTACCAAAAATGATGCCCTTGGCTTTTTGGAGAATACCTTGCGCTGCATAATTTCGTAACCAATACTTTATATAACTTGGTTCTGGATGGTCTTCAGAAGTTTCAAAGAAGAGAATGCTATCTTCCCAATGTTTTTTCTCAGGCCAAAGCTCCGTTCCTTTTGCAAATTCCAATACTTCTATACAACCACCAATTAAATGTCCTTGTACAGTGGTAGAGCCTTGGAGTAGCTCATATCCATTGTTTTGCTGCATCGTACGTCTTGTATCTTTATTTATCTCTATCCATTCTAAACGCTCACTCGTCCATTCAGGAGCTGGTTGAATTTCGCCAATCATTTCATTGGAAAAGAGAGTTCGATTTACCATTTCAACCGTATATGGATCCATCTCTACATTTTCAGCAAAGTCGGTCAAAATTGCTGGACCGTAAAAAGAGGAAAGACCTGCTTTATGACAAAATAAATGTGAAATGGTAACGTCAGAGTATCCCATAAAAATTTTCGGATTTTCACGTATTGCATTAAAATCTATATAGGGAAGTAGGCGAATGCTATCTTGACCGCCAATATTCGCAATAATTGCTTTCACGCGCGTATCTTGAAATGCTGTCATTAAATCTTCCGCACGAGCCTGTGGGTTGTTATAAATGAATTCGCTACCTTTTAAACTATTCGGCATTGGAACAACCGTAAGACCGAAAACTTCTTCTAATCTCTTTACTCCTTGCTCATATCGCCATCTTATTTCAGAATCACCTGCGCCTCCCCATGAAGGACTTACTGTTGCTACAATATCACCTGGCTGTAATCTCTTTGGTTTTATTAACATATGAATTCCGCCCCTACATAATGTAATGAAATACGATTATACAAACCGTAGCATTGAAAAATATGATGCATGTCATTAGTTTCTTCATCATCAATCCGTTTACCTGCTGGGATTCAAGAATTCAGTCTTAGTGTTGAATTGCATTTGAAAATTATAGTATGCATCATTGCATAAGAAAGGGGGTTGCTATTTTCTATAACCTGTAACTATAATAGTTACAGGTTGGTCGTATCCAATCAAAAATAAAATCATCATGAATGGAGATGTTTCGTAATGGGTATGAAAAAAATAATTTTAGCAGGTGCTTTAGGAATCGCAGCATTATCAGGAACGAATGTACCAGGACTAGAAGTAACAAAAGCGAGTGCAGCTTCTATAGAATCTAATTTCTCAACATTAGAAGGACGAGTAGTAGAAGTAGATAACGGTGTAATTGTTGTTAAATCTAAGCAATACGAAGAACCTGTTAGTGTATATATAGATTCATTTTCAAATGTGAAAGTAGGAGATGAAGTAAAAGCTACTGGATCTATGATGCGTAATTTTACAGAATATATGGTTGCAACTGCAATTGAAAATACAACAAACAAGTTAGGTATGCACATGAAAGAAGATGGCTCACCTGATTATGTAATTGGAGAAGTATCAAAAGTAGGAACGATGGAAGAGGAGGGAGACGGTGCTGCTAAATATGTTGTAGTTGAGTATCCATCGTTAAACGGGAAGAAAGTTATTATTGATGTTTTCTTAACAAAGGGACAAGTATTTAATACGGGTGAGAAAGTGAAAATTGATATGAGGTATGTAGGCTGGGGCGGAAGTTCTATTAATTGGAACACAGTTGATCATATCGAAAAAGTTCATGAGGTAAAGAGCAACGTTGAAAATAATGATGATGTTTGGATTTGGTCTTAATTAGACGCCTGTAAATAATAAATGGATTATGCAGTACCTAGCAAATGGTCATACACATGACTATTTGCTAGGTACTTTTTTGTTTTGTATTTTTTGAGAATAAGGGATTCCTAACTAGAATATGATGTTTAAATCGGAGCGAATTTAAAAAATACAATAATGAAAGAGGTGTTTACATATGGAGCGAAATGAGAATTATTTACGAGCTAAAAAAAGAGTGGAGAATTTAAAAGCGTTTTACATTCATTTAACGGTCTATATACTAGTGAACTTAATGCTTTTTTTCATAAATATAAGTTCTGATTCAAGTAAATTATGGTTTTTATATCCACTTGCAGGTTGGGGAATCGGAATTGTTATACACGCTTTGACAACTTTTCCAGTTGGCATATTCGGAAAAGAGTGGGAAGAACGAAAGATTAAAGAATATATGGAGAAAGATAAGTAAATTTATTTGGATTATTCTATTTTCAAAATGAGATACAAAGCAGTAAAGTTTGCTGTTCATAGTAAAGACCTTACGGAGGATTTTCATTCATTTTAAATCAACAAAGATGCGAAGTCATAGAATAGACTTCGCATCTTTGTTTTTTTCTGTTTAGTAGAATCAATGAGTCCTTTTCGTATTCACATAAGAGGCTAATATAACATGCTCACTGATAATAATAGGAAAGATGTTTTTGTAAACGAGATAATAGCGATGGAGAAGTGAATAAATTTATCGCTACACCTCTAAAATGAATTCATGTACATTCTATAAATCGTTGAGCTCTTTTAGAAAGCTTTCGATCTTTCAGCCATATAATTGATGATTCAGACTCATAAGGAAAATCTATTAAATCAACTATTTTTATTAATTCTTGCGGAATATGAGATACAGCACTTTTGGGCAAGATAGACGCTCCAACTCATAATAAGCATAAGAATAAATGCGGAGTCAGGACATTCACATGCGATGTTTAATTGAATACCGAGGTGCTTGCATTCATCGATGACGAGCTGATGATAGCTGTTTTCTTTATCTTTATGTAAAAGTAAAAGGGGAATATGACTTAATTCGGTTAGAGGAATTGGAAGCTGTGAGTGATATAGTTCCCATTTAGCAGGCATGACTAATACGAAAGGTTCTTTTGATAAACAAATGCTAGAAAAAACATCTTTATTAAAAGGTGTACGCAAGATAGCAAGTTCGATATACCGATTTTCTAATTGCTCTATTAAGTAAAAAGGGCCACCTTCCCATATTTTTAAGTTCACATTTGGATAGTTATCTTGAAAATAGCGGATTTTTTCAGAGAGAAACGGAATGCAAGAATGAAATGCTCCAATAGATAGATTCCCCCTTAGTCCTTCACCGGTATCTTTAATTTCCGTAATAGTTTCTTCTAATTGATCAATAATGTTTTTTGCTTTCGTATATAAAATTTTTCCTTCTTCAGTCAAATGCATATTTCGGCCGTTTCTTTCAAATAAGTTTACTGATAATTCTTGTTCTAGAAGCGATAGTTGCCTACTTAGAGGTGGCTGTGCCATATGAAGTCGGTGGGCAGCACGGGTAAGCTGTTTTTCTTCAGCGATTACAATAAAGTAACGAAGTTTTCTTATATCCATGTCAAAGTCCCTTTCTATACCATTTTTGTATGGGAAAACAACCTTATAGATAGTTTTCATATAATCTCCCACATGATATCATAAACAAAAAGTTTTAAAAATAGAAAATTCTAAAAATTTAAAATAATATTCAGAAAAGTAATAACTTGAAAATAGATCGAATCGTTTTGAGGGGGGGATTTTGATGAAAGTCTCGTTATTTATTACTTGTTTATCAGATGTGTTTTTTCCTGAAGTAGGTAAAAGTGTCGTAGAAATTATGAAGCAATGTGGAGTGGAGCTAGATTTTCCTGAAGGACAGACTTGTTGCGGACAACCAGCTTACAATAGTGGATATCAAGAAGATGCAAAACTAGCAGCAAAGCAAATGATCAAAGCATTTGAACGTAGTGAATATATTGTGACGCCTTCAGGCTCTTGCGCTAGCATGGTTCATCATTATTATAAAGAGATGTTTAAAGGTGATAGTGAATGGTATGAAAAAGCGGTTTATTTAGCGGACAGAACGTATGAGTTGACGGACTTTTTAGTGAATGTACTTGGGAAAAATGATTGGAAATCTAAGTTGAATGAGAAAGCTGTTTTCCATCAATCTTGTCATATGAGTCGGGCGCTCGGGATTAAAGAGGAACCACTGAAGTTATTATCGCAAGTAGAAGGTCTAGACGTAATAGAATTACCATATTGTCAAGATTGCTGCGGGTTTGGTGGTACTTTTGCAGTGAAAATGAGTTCGATTTCTGAAACGATGGTTGATGAAAAAATAAAACATATTGAGGCGACAGAAGCAAGTCTCTTAATTGGAGCAGATATGGGATGTCTTATGAATATTGGGGGAAGATTGCGCAGAAAAAATAAAAACATTCAAGTGTTACATGTAGCAGAAGTACTGGCGAAGGGGCTGAATAAATGAGTGTGGCGGGGAAACAAGTTTTTTTGAAAAGAGTAGATAAAGCGTTGCACGATCCGCAGATGAGAAGCGCAGTTCCGTTCACACAAGATAGGCTTCGGATGGGACGGGAACAAGCTACACAGGAATTAGGGAATATAGAAGAATGGCGCGAGGCAGCATCTGAAATTCGGATGCATACAATTGAAAATTTAGATAGTTATTTGGAACAATTAGCTACTAATGTTCGAAAAAATGGAGGGCATGTTCATTTTGCTTTCAAAGCAGAGGATGCCGTATCGTATGTTTCTGAAATCGCAAGAAAAAAAGGAGCGAAATCAGTGATTAAGTCAAAGTCCATGGTTTCAGAAGAAATACACCTTAATAAAAGCTTAGAAGAGATAGGGGTGAAAGTAGTAGAGTCCGATCTTGGGGAGTATATTATTCAACTAGCTGGAGAAACTCCATCCCATTTAATCGCCCCGGCCATTCATAAAACGAAGGAACAAGTAGCGCAGCTTTTTTCTAAGGAAGCAGGAAGAGAGATACCAGTTGATACGAATCAATTACTACAATTTGCTAGGGAGCGATTGCGGAAAGAGTTTTTAGAAGCTGATATTGGTATTTCTGGTTGTAACTTTGCGGTAGCGGAATCTGGATCCGTTGTTCTTATAAGTAATGAAGGAAATGCTCGTCTTACTACGACATTGCCAAAAGTTCATATTGCGATTATGGGGATGGAACGCCTTGTTCCGACATGGAAAGATCTTGATGTAGTCGTTTCAATGTTAACAAGAAGTGCTACAGGCCAAAAGATTACATCTTATGTAACTGGAATTAACGGGGCGCGTTTACATGAAGATATGGATGGACCTGAAGAATTTCATTTAATTATTTTAGATAATGGTCGTTCTGATATGTTAGGAACTGCTTATGAAGAAGTATTAAAGTGTATAAGATGCGGAGCTTGTGTAAATGTTTGTCCTGTGTATCGTAATATTGGGGGGCATGCTTATGGAAGTGTTTATAGCGGGCCAATTGGGGCAGTACTTGCACCTTTATTAGAAGGATATGAAGAATTAAAAGAATTACCTTTTGCATCAAGTTTGTGCGGAGCGTGTACAGATGTTTGCCCTGTGAAAATTCCATTACATGACCTTCTTATTAAGCATCGTAAAGATATTGTGGAACAAGGGTTTATAACGAAATTTGAACAACTGGCTTTTAAAGGTTTCACGTTTATGGCGAGCCATCCGTTCGTTTATGAGAAAACTATTAAAATGGCACATACAGGTTTATCGATCTTTGCAAAAGATGGATATATTGCGAATGGTCCTGGCCCATTAAAAGGGTGGACAGAAAGTAGAGATTTTCCAAAACCTGCGAAACAATCGTTCCGTGATTGGTGGAAAAAAGAAAAGAGGGATTCATAATATGAATACGGATGTACAACAATCTTTTTTAAACAATATCGCACGGAAACTAAACCGAGAACGTCGCTCGGGAGTCACTCCTCCCAGGTGGAAAAACAATCCACTCAGCCGCTTTCCTAAAGAAATGGATCACAAAAGTTTAATAGAGCAGTTTATTGCAAACTTGCATAGGTTACATACAGAAGTAAGTCATATATACCGTTCAGAAATAGAGAGTGCACTTCAGTACGTTGTATATAAATTTAATGTTCAATCTGCGGTGTATTGGGATGATGATAGATTACATCAACTTGAAATAGGAAAGCATTTAACAGGAAATTTCGTTTCTCATCGAATTTGGCAAAGTAAAGAAGAGGAAAGAGAACTACGGGATTATGCAGCTCAAGTGGATATGGGAATTACATATGCCGAAATGGGACTCGCTGAGACTGGAACCGTTGTTTTATGGAATGGTGGTGGACGCGGACGTTTAGTTAGCGTTTTGCCAGCAGTTTATGTAGCGATTCTCTCAGAACATACAATTTATAGACGGTTAACAGAAGGAGTAACTAGAATTCATGAACAAGTTTCGAACGGATTACCTGCCTGTATTAATTTTATTACTGGGCCTAGCCGGACAGGTGATATTGAGATGGAATTAGCCTTTGGAGTTCATGGCCCTGGAAAAGTCCATGTCATTCTATTAAAGGATTAGAGAGACAAACAAAAGAATGCGAGGGGAGTGGGAATTTTGATGAAGAATAAATTTCGTTATTATGTCTTTACAATGCTCACGTTTATTACGATGGTGAATTATATTGATCGAGGGGCCATCGCTTATGCGCAGTCTTTTATTATAAAAGAATATGGCTTTGACCCGAAGGAGTGGGGCGCTATATTAGGCTATTTTGGTTACGGTTACATGATTGGTTCTTTATTAGGAGGTATTTTTTCAGATAAAAAAGGACCGAAATTTGTATGGATCGTAGCGGCAACAGCTTGGTCTATTTTTGAAATTGCGACCGCTTTTGCTGGAGAAATAGGGATTGCTGTTTTTGGAGGGTCTGCTTTAATAGGATTTGCTATTTTCCGCGTTTTATTTGGATTAACAGAAGGGCCATCTTTTGCGGTTTCGAATAAGACAGCAGCAAACTGGGCAGCTCCAAAAGAAAGAGCCTTTCTAACGTCCCTTGGTTTTGTTGGCGTTCCGTTAGGGGCAGTATTAACAGCACCTGTAGCGGTTCTGTTGCTATCTTTCACTAGTTGGAAAATCATGTTTTTTATCCTCGGTACAATAGGGATTGTATGGGCGATTATTTGGTATTTTACTTTTACGAATATGCCTGAGGATCATCCACGAGTGACAAAAGAAGAATTAGCTGAAATACGAAGTACGGAAGGTGTGCTTCAATCAATAAAAGTAGAGAAAGAAATTCCAAAAGAGCCATGGTACTCCTTTTTTAAAGTTCCGACATTCGTTATGGTTACGATAGCATATTTTTGCTTCCAATATATCAATTTTTTAATATTAACTTGGACACCAAAATACTTGCAAGATGTATTCCATTTTCAATTATCTTCCCTTTGGTATCTTGGGATGATTCCTTGGCTTGGAGCTTGTATCACATTGCCGCTAGGGGCGAAGCTTTCTGATCGTATTTTACGTAAAACAGGAAACCTTCGTTTAGCTCGTACCGGGTTACCGATTATTGCTTTATTACTGACAGCAATTTGTTTTAGCTTCATTCCAGCGATGAACAATTACGTAGCTGTATTAGCGCTTATGTCGCTTGGAAATGCGTTTGCTTTTTTACCGAGTTCCTTATTTTGGGCAATTATTGTCGATACAGCTCCTGCTTACTCAGGAACATATAGTGGAATTATGCATTTCATCGCTAATATTGCGACAATTTTAGCCCCGACTTTAACTGGATACTTAGTTGTAAGTTATGGTTACCCTTCAATGTTTATCGTAGCTGCCGTTTTGGCCGCTACTGCAATGGGGGCAATGTTGTTCGTAAAACCAGGGCAACAAACGAAGACGGAAAGCTTATTTAACTGGAGAGGTAAGAAGCGGTTAGAGGAACCTCGTGCTAATTTTGAATGAGTAGGGTAAAAAAATGAGTTGTATGCATTTGAAGTGAATCCGAATGGTGGTATATGAAAAAACTCCTGAATTCGCATACTAAGTATGCAAATTTAATGGAGTTTTTTTCATTACGCGGAAGAAATAAAGCGAAATGATCAACAACGTACAGAAGTATAAAATGACATATAAATCTCTGTGATCAAATATTTGATGCGAAGTTTATTCTATAGCTTTGTACTCGAAGTATGTGCGAATGAGTGTTCCTATTCACTTTTCAGCGTAAATAGCATACGAAATCAAAACTTTACTTGTAGTACATAATAAATACAGTTGTTACCCTTTTTAAATTACATGTAGATATAGGATAAAGTTGATGTATCATCCTATATGAAAATAAAAATAAACTACTGTTCGATTTGAATATTCCACGATATAATGGTGAGAGTTTATATCTGAAGAAATATTTGCATAAGAAGTGAGGTACTATATGAAAAAAAGAACGACAGACATTATTTTTATTATTATTGGTGCATTCCTTTTTGCTTTAGGTGTTAATTTATTTGTTATTCCGAACGAATTCGGTGAGGGTGGGGTAACAGGTATCACAATTATTACGTACTACTTATTTGAGTGGTCACCAGGTTTAGTCAATTTAATTTTAAATGCGATTTTGTTAATAGTTGGTTATAAATTTTTAAATAAGATTACAACAATTTATACGATTATTGCTGTAGTTACGAACTCGCTATTCCTTCATTTAACAGAAGGATGGACGATTGCTTCAGATGAAATGCTCGTAAATGCCATTTTCGGTGGAATATTTATCGGGTGCGGGATTGGTCTCATCATTCGCGTTGGTGGAACGACAGCAGGTACTACCATCTTAGCACGGATGACGCATAAATATTTAGGATGGAGCATTAGCTATGGTCTACTGTTCTTCGATTTAATCGTTGCGTTTTCATCTTATTTCATCATTGGTGCAGAAAAACTGATGCTGACAATTATTATGTTATATGTAGGAACGAAAGTAATGGAATTTGTAATTGAAGGGTTAAATCCAAAAAAGGCCATTACGATTATTTCAGATAAACCGGATGAAATTGCCGGGAAGGTAACTTCTTTAATGGGCAGAGGGGTTACCGTGTATTCAGGTCATGGCTATTACACGAAAACGCCGAAGGACATTCTTTATGTTGTTATTAATAAGCAAGAAGTAGTGAAGCTAAAGCGAATTGTTCAAACTACAGATCCGGCTGCGTTCATTGCTATACATGATGTTCGTGACGTATTTGGAGAAGGATTCGTTGATATTTCGAAGGCTTAAAAATTACTTTTCATTAAAATAATCTTAATACTAAAACGTGAGAATCTATTTTGAATCATCTGTTTTCAAAATAGATTCTTTTTTATTAAACACCATTCACTTTCAGTTCGAACTTTTACATTTTAAAGAAAACTGCCGATAGAACGTTCCAGTCTGTTCTTTAATTTTGAAATGTGAGAGTTGAATAACAATGGATTATATGTGATTTTTTAATCTACTCCCCATGAGTTCCGCCATTTGTTTTGCATCTGGATTTTCTTCATCGTACAATTTCTCAATAATGTTAATATAATCCGTCTCATTTCGATTTTGGCTTAATTTATATGCAGCCTGGATGTCTCCCACCTTAATTTTAAATCCAATTATACCTTTCAGTTCATTTTCTAAGAGAGTGGGGGAAAGTTTATCCCATAATACTGGATTTTCACGATGCTCTTCATATTTTTTCAGCATTGTTGTTAATTCATCTATTAATTCCTCTTTATCTAAAATACTTGCTTTACCATATATATGGACAGCTTGATAATTCCATGTTGGAACTTCTTCATTTTCATACCAAGAAGAAGAGATGTAAGAGTGTGGTCCCTGAAACATTACAAGAACATCCTCACAAGTTTCAAATGTTCTCCACTGGGGGTTCCCATAAGCCATATGTCCAGTAATAAAATAATCATCACCTTGTTTAGTTAACCCAAAAGGTAAATGAGTTGCGATTGGTTTCTCTTTTTTGGTTGTGACGATTGTTCCAAAAGAGTTTTTTTGAACAAACTCCCAAATTTCATCAACATTTGTGACTTTAAAATATTTTGGAATATACATAGTAGCCCACCTCTCAAAAAAGTTATATGAGTGTTTTAATCATTATAAGGTCAACTTGTTCGTCATCTCCCATATAAAAGGAGTGAGAGCCAGCTTGTACAAAACCTAACTTCTTATAAAAAGCAATAGCATTTTCATTTTTCTCCCATACGCCTAGCCAAATATTCTTTTTATTATTTGCTATTGCAATTTCCATAGCGTTATTTAGTAGATATTTGCCAAGACCATGTTTTTGAAAGGAGCTCTTTATATAAATTCTCTCGACTTCAAGTGATTCATCGCCCATTTCTTCAGACTGAGCATCATCAGTATTGATCTTCAGATACCCAGCAATTGCATCGTTGAAGTAGACAAAAAAGAATTGAGAAGAGATATTGGATAATTCTTTTTCTAATTGCTTTAAGTTAAATGCCTTTTCCAAATAATGATGCATATTTTCGGGTGAATTCTGATGTTTAAAAGTCTCATTAAATGTTTCATAACTAATTTCTTGAAGTTTGTGTATATCTTTAAGGGTGCACTTTTCTATATGTGTAGTCATTTGAATAGTTAGCTCCTTTATATAATCAATAATTTCTCTTATTTCCCTTTTTTACAAATTCCCAATCTTTTTCTATATTTTTTCTTACTCTTTGAAGAAGGTTAGAAATAGTTTCCGCTTCTGTTTCCGAAAATCCTTCTAATGCAACAGTATTGGAATAATCATTTTCTCTTTTAATAAAAGGATAGACGTTTTTTCCTTTTTCTGTTGGAAAAAGTTTTTTGATTTTTTTGTTAGATTCATCTTCTTTCTTTTCGATAAATCCATTGATTTCAAGCTTTTTGATGGCACGGGCTGCGGTTGTACGATCTACTTTTATCATCTCAGATAGCTTTTCTTGAATGATTCCTGGGTTTTCACATATTCGCACAAGGTACAAATACTGACCTTTTGTAAGCTCATATTCTTTAAATTCTATATTACTAATAGAATCTAATGCCCTTGCAATCATGCCAATTTCACGAAGAATTTCTTTCATAATGAACTCCTCATCTTTCTTTTTTATTGCAAATGCAACAATTTGAAGTTACATTTAATATAAAATATTTTTATTGTAAATGCAACAAAAATGACGATAAAGAGGCTGATTAAAATGAAGTATGTTTTTTATGTATTAGGAATTTTAATATTAACCCTTGGTATTTCTTTCACAATACAATCAGATCTTGGTACTTCACCTTTTGATGCACTTTTAGTAGGACTTTCTTTAAATGTGGGGCTTACTGTGGGAAGCTGGGAAATAATAATAGCTTTATTATTAATATGTTGTAATTCGATATTAAAAAGACAAAGACCAGAGGTACTAGGGTTGTTAACAGCATTCATAACGGGCATTGGTATTGATGTGTGGCTATTTTTATTACGCAATTTAATTACACCTGAAATATGGTACAGTAAAATGATTTATTTTGGAATCGGATTAGTTATTACAGGATTAGGAACTGCAATATATTTACAAACAAATTTTGCTCCCATTCCAATTGACCGATTAACATTAATCATACAAGAATTAACGAGAACGAATATCTTTATATCACGAACATTTATTTACCTTATATTCTTAATAATGGCAACGATTTTACATGGACCAATTGGTGTTGGAACTATATTAACTGTTTGTTTAGGTGGGCTAATACTGAATTTATTTATGCCACTTACTAAAAAAGTAATAGATCACTTATTCGTACACCAGAGTACTTCATCAAATTATAAGAAAAATAAAACAGCTGACCACAATGATAAGAAACGTATCTTCTAAGGAATCCTTTTCTTTTTCTTGCAAAAAAACCAATTGTTTCTTAATGTAGTGATGTAGAAGGATGAACGAGAGAGGGTTTAATGAAGATGATACATATTTTATTAGCTGATGATGATAAGCATATTAGAGAGTTATTGCATTACCATTTACAAAAAGAGGGGTTTACAGTTTTTGAAGCGGAAGACGGAAAGGTAGCGCAAGAAGTACTAGAGAAGGAAAATATTCATCTTGCGATCGTGGACATTATGATGCCGTTCGTTGATGGCTATACGTTATGTGAAGAAATTCGGAAGTATCATGATATTCCTGTTATTTTATTAACAGCAAAGGATCAGTTAGTCGATAAAGAGAAAGGATTCATTTCTGGTACGGACGATTATATCGTAAAACCATTTGAACCAGCTGAAGTCATTTTCCGTATGAAAGCTTTATTACGCCGTTATCAAATGCTGAGCGCTGACATAATTACACTCCATGGAACGACAATTGATCGTAAAGGTGTTGAAGTGAAGTGTAACGGCCAGACGATTTTACTTCCGTTAAAGGAATTTGAATTATTATCACAACTAGCTAGTTATCCTGGGAGAACATTTTCAAGAGAAGAGTTAATTGAACTAGTATGGGGAATGGATTTTGAAGGGGATGAACGGACAGTTGATGTTCATGTGAAGCGACTAAGAGATCGTTTCTCAAAACGAACGGATGATTTTCAAATTACGACAGTGCGCGGACTCGGTTATAAGTTGGAGCTGAAATAAGATGAAATCACTATATTCTAGATTTGTATTTATGACAGTCGGTATTATGCTACTTAGTAGTATTATCGGCTTTTTATTAACAAACGTATATTATCAAGTGAAGTTAAAGCCATATAACAGCGAAAAGATTTTAAAGTATGCGGAAGAAGTTAAGTCATTATATGAAAAGCAAAGCGAAGAAAATCAAGAGGCGTACTTACAATCTATTGCGAAGTTAGGGTATGAAATTTATATTGTCGATGATCAAAAGAATGGAAAGCGTATCGGCAATGCGTTTCGTAAGACGTCTATTAGTGATGATACCGTTCATAAAGTATTGCAAGGTGAAACGTTTAATGGTGTTTCTACATATCCGACTCGCCTATTTATTACTGGTTTTTTCGATAATGAATTAATAAATAGTGTTGGTGTCCCGGTAAAACACGGTGATAAACAGTACGCTTTATTTATTCGTCCTGACATTCAGAACCAATTTGGCGAGATGCGAATTTTCTTAGCGGTATTACTTGGGTTTATCGTACTATTAAGTATTATCTTTATAGCGATTGCAGCAGGTTACATCGTTCGTCCGATTCGTAAATTTACGAAGGCTACGCAAAAAATTGCGAGTGGGGAATATAAAATTGAATTAGACGTAAAACGAAAAGATGAAATAGGAACGTTATCTACAAGCTTCCAAAAGATGACGAAAAGTATAAAAGAATTAGATGAAATGAGACAAGAATTTGTTTCGAACGTTTCACATGAATTCCAGTCGCCGCTTTCTTCTATACAAGGTTTTTCGAAAACGTTGCAAACAGAAAAGATGAGCATGGAAGAAAGAAATCATTACTTACAAATTATTGAAGGTGAAAGTAAGCGAATGTCTAGTTTATGTAAACAGTTACTTACGCTCGCTTCATTAGATAAAGAAGAGAAAGTGTTACAAATAAAAGAATTCAATTTGCAGAAGCAAATTAAAGACGTCATTTTTATGCTCGAATGGAAATGGCGTGAAAAAGATATCGCCGTTGAATTTGATGTGCCGGATATCGTCATAAAAGGTGATGAAAACCTTCTTCATCAAGTATGGAGTAACATTTTCACGAATAGCATTAAGTTTTCAAACGATGGTGGGACCATTGAGTTTTTTGTCGAAGAGTTAGAGTCTAGTGTTATTATTTCTATATCCGATAACGGAATCGGTATGGAACAAGAAGAAATGGATCGTATTTTTGATCGCTTTTACAAGGTGGATACAGCAAGGGCAAGAAATGTAGAAGGTAGCGGTTTAGGATTATCGATCGTGCAAAAGATTGTGGAACTGCATAACGGAAACGTTTCAGTTTATAGCACGAAAGGGGAAGGGACGACCGTTCGGGTGGAACTTCCTAAATAGATGGAAGAGGCTGTTTGGAAACGGCCTCTTCTTTTTGTATAAAATCGAAAAATCGCTGATATATTTGAAAAATCGCCGATATAAATTTCACGTACTCCCATTCCTATTATAAAGCCGCACCTTTCCCGCGCTTTTCCTTAAACTGCACCCCAAAAGTATCCGCTGTAATTTCATCAGCTTTCGGCAAAGCCCGTAATTTCGGATGAAGTAACCATACGAGAGAAATGAAGAAAATCCCGATGCTAGCGAGCGCGAAAATGAGTTGGCTACTCAATACATTTGCGGTGTATCCGCCAATTAAAGAACCGAACGGCATCGCAATTGTGCCCATACTTCGCATGACAGAGTTGATGCGTCCAATATATTGATTTGGAATTACAATTTGACTAATTGTCGCAAATAATATGTTCGTGGCTCCAATCGGAATCCAAGCTAGGCCGAATAAGAAAATAGATAGCCATTGAAACGGTACAATTGTAGAGAGAAACCAACAGATAGCGCCAGTTGCAAAGCTAATAATGGAGACGCGGCCAACGTTACGTTTGCCAACCCATGAACTGAATAGTGCTCCAATTAAACTGCCGGCGGATATAGCTGCTAAGAAGAAACCATATGATTTCACGCCGCCTAAAGAATCAGCGAAAGAAGGGAGTATTGCCATCGTCATACCGATTGAAAAATTGGCAACAACGGAACCAATTAAGAAAACGCCCATTAATGAACGGAAGACGATTGAAAACCCTTCTTTTAAATCAGAGAAATATTGTTTCGTTGAAAGTGAGGTGCCCGTTTCGGTTTGCTTTGGCATTTTTAATGAAAAGAACAAAAGGGCAGTAATCGCGAATGTGAAAGAGTCGATTACATATAAAGTGATCGCGCCAAATAGTGCTACTAATATGCCAGAAAGCGTCGTGCAAATTAAATCAATGCCTTGATATGCAAATGAGAAGAGTGAATTTCCTTTTAATAATTGTGTTTTATGCAGTAGAAGTGGTAAAGCTTTCGATTGTGCGGGATAGGCGAATTGTTCGATAAAGGCTACGATGGGCATGATGATGAGTAGTAGTTGGACTGTTAATAGATCGAAGTAGTGTGTAATAGGAATGATTAATATAAGAATGCATTGCAAAACTTGTGTGATGACGAGGGTGTTTTTAATGGACCATCTATCAACGAATGGACCGGTAAGAAATTGAAGTGCAGAAGGTAATAACGTAAGAAAACCAGCTAATCCAGAATAAAAAGGATTACCACTTAATTTGTATACGAGCCACATCGCCGCTACATAATACAAACTATCTCCTATGTTTGTAAAAATTCTTCCTAAAAATAATAAGAGGAAATTCCGGTTTTTCAATATGTCCATTTAATCTACTCCTTTATAAGAAATTTATTCGGTAAAATAAATTTGACCGTTTATCCGACTTTAATGGGCAGTAAGACTCCCACCTCAAAATGCAGCGAAAGCAAAGAAGTTAGGTGGGGGTCGGGCTGCCCATAAAAGTCCGATTGGTTCAACTAATAATCAGTGGGGGATAAAGAAAACCCCCACTGATTAAAGTTTCACTTTATGTAAAAAAAATCGTATTACGATTTTTCTTCTTTTTTAATAAATTGCTGCATTGTTCTCTCAGCGATTTGAAGTGCAGTAGTAGAAATATAATAAGATTTACTATTTGGATCTTTATCCGCGTCTTTGGCAATTTCATTTAATTCAGCCATCAATTCATGAAATTTTTTCACCCATACTTGAAATTGTTCTGGGGTAGCATCAAATTCCCAGCAAGATGAAACATAATTCCAATCAGCAGGGTCTTCGCTTTCTTTTCGTAATGTAAAAGCTTCTTCTGGTGCAGCGAGAATATGGCTTTTCGTTCTTTCTGACATTTGTAAAAAGATTTGGCGGCCGGATTCGCTTACCATTTCTAAATGAGGTAATAGGTCTGCGGCAGGGGTAAAACCTCTAGCGACAGATTGATAAAACTTTTGAACGATGCCATTCTTTTCTTCTGTATATACAATTTCTATAAAACCATTCTTTTCTAATTCTTTTAAATGATAATGAATTTTAGCCCTTGGAATGCCGAATTTCTCAGATAGTAGTTGTCCTGTATAAGGACGTTCGCATAGACGCATCATCATTTCGACACGTAGTGGATCGCTCATTGCTTTTAGTTGGCTATAAGTAGTAAGTGTGAACATGGGCTTCAAAATGATCAACTCCTTAAATGAAATTACTCGGTCAAGATTATTTGACTGAATTGTATCAAGGATTTCGATTATTTTCAATACTTTCTGAAAATTAAATCTTACTTTCTGTAATCTTCTGTTCATATTCCGTTCATATTTCTTTTTTATGATAAGTGCATAGAAAGAAAGAGGAAGGAGCGAGCGAAATGTTTTTAGCTCTGCGTGAATTAAAACAATCAAAATTAAGATACGGATTAATCGGATTGATTATGGTGTTATTATCATTTTTAGTTCTTGTTATTTCAGGATTAGCAAATGGATTATCATATGATAATGCTTCATCGATTCAAAATATGGAGGCAAATAAGTTCGTTTTAGCAGATGATGCGGAAAATAAATTACTTCGTTCACAAATTAAGAAAGACGATGTAGATAACGTAGTAAATCAAGTAGGCGAGAAAGAGGCTGTTCCGTTTCGTGTGAAAGTTTCAACGTATGAAAAGAAAGGTAGTTCGAAAAAAGTGGATGTTGCGATTTTCTCAAGTGAACGTGATTCATTTTTAGAACCGAACATTGTAAAAGGCGAGAAATTAGGCACAGCAAACAACGAGATGGTTGCTGATGAATCCATTAAAGAAAAAGGAATCGATATTGGAGATACAATTATTGATCCTGTTTCAAACAAGGAATTTACAATCGTTGGATTTACGAAAGATCAAATGTTTAGCCATACACCAGTCGTTTATGTAAATGAAGACGTATGGGGCGCTATTTCACAACCAAACCAAAAAGATTATAGTGCAATTGCACTTAATACAGATAAAGAGATTAAAAATGCACACGTAATTGACAAAAAAGAAGTGCTGCAAAGTATTCCAGGGTTTAAAGAAGAGCAAGGAACATTAACGATGATCATTGCGTTCTTACTTGTTATCGCTGCGCTATTAATCGGAGTATTCTTCTACGTTATTACACTGCAAAAAACACAGCAATTAGGCGTATTAAAAGCAATTGGTACGAAGAACTCGTATTTAGCAAATAGTTTAGTCGTACAGGCGTTATTCTTATCAATCGTTGCGATGGTAATTAGTATTGTTCTTGTACAAGGATTAGAAACAATTTTACCAGCAGGTATGCCGTTCTTATTAACAACACCGATGATTGCACAATATGCAGCAATCTTTATCGTCATTAGTATTTTAGGAACACTTATTTCGTTATATCAAGTATTAAAAGTTGATGCGCTAGAAGCAATTGGAGGCGGGATGTAATGACTTCATTATTAAAACTAGACAAAGTAAGTAAAGTGTACGGAGAAGGGGATACGGAAGTAACAGCCCTTCATCCGATATCGCTTGATGTAAAAGCCGGAGAATTTATCGGAATCGTCGGTCCTTCTGGATCAGGGAAAAGTACGTTATTATCAATCGCGGGTGCATTATTATCACCGTCAAAAGGGGATATTTACATTCGTGAGCAAAATATTACACAGTTATCCGAAAAGGAAATGACAGACATTCGTTTGAAAAAAATCGGTTTCATTTTCCAGTTCGCAAATCTTGTTCCATATTTAAATGTAAAAGAACAATTACTTTACATTGCGAAGTTAAAAAAAGAAAGTAAACAAGAATCAGAAAAGCGTGCGGATCATTTATTAGCGGCATTTGGATTAGGAGAAAGAAAAAATCATTATCCAAATCAACTATCTGGTGGGGAAAAACAAAGGGTAGCAATCGCTCGTGCATTCATGAACAACCCAGATTTAATATTAGCAGATGAGCCAACGGCAAGCTTAGACTCAAAACGCGCACGTGAAGTTGTTGAAATGATGAAACGTGAAGTGAAAGAGAGCCAAAAAGCAGCCATTATGATTACACATGATGAAAGAATGCTTGATGTATGTGATCGTATATTGACGCTAAGAGATGGAAAGTTAATATAAAGAAAAGGGCCAACCGTACATGCGGTTGGCCTTTGTATAATTGTTTCTAATAAGTATAATGGCTTTATTTTGAGAATAACGTTTTAATTTTATTGCGAGTTACTAATAAAACGCCGCCTAATACAGATAACATACCTAAAGCCATATTATTTGATTGCTCACTACCAGCGTTAGGAAGTTCTTTAGCGTTATTGTTTGTGTTTGTAGTACCAGTCTTTGTTTCGGTTTGTTTTGATTGAGATACTTCATTAATTTTGTTATCTACATTTTGCTTCGTAGTATGTACCTCAGCTAATTTGTCCTCAATTTTTTTCTCAGTATGTTTAAAGTCGTTGATTTTAATATCTAAGTCTTGTTTTTTCTTTGTTAAATCGTCTGAAACAGTTTGTTTCGTTTGTTTAATTTCGTTAATTTTATTTAGTAAATCTTCTCTAGCTTTTTGTAATTCAGCTAGTTTATTTTTCACATCTTGTTTAGCTAGTTCTAAGTTAGCGGAAAGGCTATCTAAATTGCCTTTAATTTTCTTAAGTTCCTCTAACGTGTTACCAGTATTCGGTTTGTTTTCTTTTAGCTCAGCAAGTTTGTCCTCAGCAGTTTGTTTCGCTTTCTTTAACTCAGCTAATTTGTCATCTACTTGTTTTTTTACTTCTTTAAGTTCATTAACCTTTTGATCGATGTTCTCTTTATGTTGCTTCATTTCATTTACTTTTTCATCGACAGTTTGTTTATGTTCTTTAATCTCATTCACTTTATTGTCGATATTTTGCTTATGTTCTTTCACTTCAGCAACTTTATCTTCTACTTGCTTTTTATGCTCTTTTATTTCAGCGATTTTATCTTCGGCGATTTGTTTGTCTTGCTGAAGTTTTGCATCTAATTCTTGTTTATGTTGTTTAATCTCATTAATTTTTTCATCAGCAACTTGTTTACGTTCATGTAGTTCATTAACCTTCGTATCAACATTTTCCTTAACTTTGTTAAGTTCATTTAATGTTTGATCCACGTTTTCTTTGTGTTGCTGCAATTTCGCATCTAACTCTTGTTTATGTTGCTTAATTTCAGCTAATCGATCTCCCGTACTTTGCTGAGGAGTAGCATCAGTTACTTCCGCATGAGCAGAGTTTGCGCCAGCAATCATTGCTAAAGCTAGTGTAGACGCAGCGATTGTTTGTTTTGTTTTCATATTTTTGTACCTCTTTTCTTTCATATGCATGAACTGTTTTGTGTAAAAATGAGCATATAGAAGTAGATTATCTTATCATTATATACTATGTTAGGCGCTTAGAGGAAGGATTTGCATAATAATCTATGATTATGTAATTTTTATAATCTTTTATTTTTGGGTAGGGGACAAATCTTTAGCTAGATGAACAATTTCTTCAATAGTAAAGTTTACATCTTTATTATTGCGGATAACAAACAAATAATCAGCCTCGTTTTCTATAGGATCTACAACATCTTCGTGAAGTGACTCGGCCTGTTGGCGATTCAGAACTTCTTTGAAACTAGAATAACTACCTCTAAAAATATTCGTACTTCGTGTGCTTCGAGCCACTCTTTCGTAAAGTACATCATCTGGAATTTCAAAGTGAACGAGTATGCGTACATATTCATTTTGTGGAAATAATTCGTTTAGTAAATATAACCTTCCATTTTTACTGCGATTGGAATTACTAATAATAAGGTGTAAATTTGTATGTTCTTTCGCATAATCAACAATGAATTTAGAAAGACCGTGCTTAAATGTATTAGCGCCTTCAGCTGGTTGTAATTTTTCATAATGTTTATTAATAAATTCAGCTTGGTTATCTTGATCCATAACGAAAGAGTGGGGTAACTCTTTTTCTAAAGCTTTTGCAAATGTAGTTTTTCCGCTGTGCGTTTTTCCTACTGTAATAATGACGAATCGTTTCATATTGACCTCCATGTGTATTGTTATAATTTGGGTATTCGGTGTAAATTGACAATTTTCCTGCTAGAGAATATACAAAGTGCCAGAGTGATAGTAGGCTGGAAACTTGACAAAAAAACTTATTTATGCTATAATTTACCAATATAAAAATAAAGTGTATAATAGGGTTCTCCTGGCCAGGGGAACCCTATTTTTATTGTCAAAATGAAGGAGTGTATGTGCGTGAAAAAAGGTGAATCAAGTATAACGTCGCTAGTATCAGCTTTCGGAAGAGCATATCATAGTGAATTTGATAGTCCGAAAATATTTGATGATTATGTAGCTAAAGAGTTCATATCGCCAAAAGAACGAAGCGATATTGAAACGAACATGGTTCAAGGAATCCATTTTTTCAATACAGACATTGCAGAGCAGTTTCAAGACAATCCGAAAGAAATATTAAAATGGATTACGCAAGTTCAATTATCACCAACACCTTTAGCGCGTGCGGCATATTGTGAAAGAGTGTTATTACATGAAATTACATTAGGTGCAAAACAATATGTCATACTCGGTGCAGGCTTAGATACGTTCAGTTTTAGACACCGAGAATTAGAAAATAAAATAGAAATATTTGAAGTGGATCATCCTTCTACGCAGCAGTTTAAGAAGGAAAGAATAAAAGAAGCAGAACTTGAAGTTCCAAATAATCTTCATTTTGTTTCGATGGATTTCACGAAAGGATTTTCCTATGAACAGTTACGGAATGAAGGATTTGAACATAAAAAAACGTTCTTTAGTCTGTTAGGTGTTTCGTACTATTTAACGAAAGAGGAACTTGCTAGTTTAATAGAATGTTTATTCGAGATGGTTCCGGAAGGGAGCTCTATCGTTTTTGATTATCCAGATGAAAACTTATTTACGGAAAAAGGGTTGTCTAATCGAGTTGAAAACATGGTGAAAATGGCTGCAGTAGGCGGAGAACCGATGAAATCATGTTATTCTTACGCCGAAATGGAAGCACTGTTAGAGAAGGCGGGCTTACTCATTTATGAGCATTTATCACCAGAAGATATAAATGCATTCTATTTTGAAGGACGAAACGATTATTTAAAAGCTTTCGAGACGGTGCATTATGTGCATGCGGTGAAGAAGTAGGAATTAGTAGGCATGGGGAGGAATCTCTGTGTCTTTTTTTGTGGAAGAACAAGTGGGAAATATTAACTAGGAAGGGAAATTCGATAATGTAAAGAATATGAAGTATGAATGTAACAAATTAAGTAGTGAAGCAAAGGTTATCGAAATTAGCAGATGTATTAGTCAACCATTCTACGAAAGTGCGACCTGGTGATCAAGTGTTGATCCAAAGTGTTACAGAGATAGCCCCCGCAGTCGTTCGTGAAATTATTAAGTCAGTGGAAAAAGCAAGTGGATATGCGCATGTATCAATGCGCGACGTGTCTGTTACGAGGTAATTAATTTTGTCAGGATCTGAAGAACAATTTAAGTTATTAGCAGATTGGGAATGTTACCGATTAAGTAAGATGCAAGTGTATATTAATCTTCGTAGTCCTAGAAATGCATATGAATTAGCGGATGTACCGGCAGAAAAAATGAAGTTATATCAAACGATATTTGGAAAAGCTCATAGTGAAGCAGTGTATAAAACGAGATGGGTGACAACTCGTTTTCCGAATGCGGCTTCTGCACAAGAAGCAAATATGAGCACGGAGGCTTATGCAAATGATACAGAGCGAATGAACCGAATTCTTGATACGGATGAGGGAGCAAGATATATTGGAGAGTTCGCGCTAGCTTTTAACCCCTACATACTACATCCGATGAATAATACGTTATTTGATGAAAAAATAAATGGTAGTTTTCATCTAGCGATTGGAGATTCATTGCAAGGTGCAGACAACGGAAATAATTCAGCGATACATTGGGACTTAGTAAACATTCAAAGACCAGAGTATGGTGGGGTGAAATTTGGTTTGATGATGTATTGATTAGGAAAGATGGGGATTTTGTTTTGCCAGAGTTATTTGGATTAAATGAAGAAAAGTTAAAGAGATAAACTGAAAACCAACAAATCCTCTTAAAAAACACTTAACTTTTAACTCCATCTATCTTTACAATCTCTCCCTATAATGTGAATTGGACAAGCACCTAAGAGAAGGCAGAACATGTCAGTTTGTACATTCTATTATTAGGGGGAGAATTTGTATGAAAAAGACAGTTGCTTCGTTAGCAGTTATGGCGGCATTATTACCGACATTTTCAGCATATGCGGAAGGGAAAGAGCAAGTTCGAAAATCAGCTACAACTTTTAACGTTATTAGTGACATTCAAGGGGATTTAGGAGACTTTGATCACGTGTTAAAAGATATGAACAAAGTGACGCCACTTTCTAGAGCGCTTATTATGAATGGGGATATAACGCCAACTGGACAACAGTCACAATATGATGATGTGAAGCGTGTGTTAAACAAAAATAAGCATCCCGAAAATGTATGGTCAACTGTTGGGAATCATGAGTTTTACGCTGGAAAATGGACAGCTGATGGGAAGTTATCTCAAAGTACATGGCCAAATGGTGTAACTGAGGAAACTTTATTTAACCGCTATCTGAAATTTAGCGGACAAGAAAAGGTATATCATAAAAAAGAATTAGATGGTTATCCGCTTTTATTTTTAGGAACGGAAAAATATATGAAATACCACGATTCAAAAATGTGGGATGAAGTATATATGAGTGATGAACAATTAGGTTGGTTAAAACAAAATTTAGAAGAATATAGTCAAAAAGATAAAAACAAGCCGATTTTCATTTTTTCTCATCACGTTTTACCTGATACTGTGTCTGGATCAAGACAGTCACCATATTTAAATGACTATTTAAACGTGGATAAATTGTACGATATATTAAAAGATTACCCGCAAGTTGTTTTCTTCACGAGCCACACGCACTGGGATTTAAATTTACCGGATTGGGCTGGTAAAAAGAAAATTGCAGGCGGAGATGAAAAAGGATTTACAGTTGTAAATACGGGTGGTATTGAAACGGGTTGGATGTCGGCTGGACCAAATGGAGGAGAGAAGACTGCTCCTGATGGCTCTTCATTCAAACAAGGGTTGCAAGTGAAAGCATATGGCAGCGATGTAATGGTGACAGCTTACGATTACAAACGTGATAAGGAAATAAAGAAATTGTTAATTAGTGATTCGAAAGTTGCACAAATGGCACCCAATGTAACCGCTGATGATAATAAAAACGTAATCGTCGGTGCAACAGAATACATGGAGTACGCTGTAGAAGGAGCGGACGAGTGGCATACTTATAATCCAGGAAACCCACCCAAATTTGACGGGGACAAAATCGTATACGTACGCCATAAAGGCGAAATGAATTTAGAACCAGGATTAACACAGCTACTTCGTTTTTCGGCAAATAAATGATTGGAAGAGGGCCTACTTTTTATCGAGTGGGTCCTTTTATGTTGCCAGTTTTTGTCGATAAGTCGATATATTGAAAAAATCGTTGATATATTTCAAGTTATGAACGATATATTTGAAAAATCGTCGATATAAATTTCATGTACCGTAATATGGTTAAAATCATTATTATAATTTCATGTACCGTATTGAAGATAAAACCTTCAATGCAATTCCATTCGCCAAAACCGAATTCCAATACATTTTTATCCAAGAAAGATGACTTCATCATTTTTACATGCAATAATAGTATCGTTACATACATTGTGAAAGAAGTACAAAGGAGCGTTATTCATGAATTTAGCTAAATTCCCTAGAAAAAAATATACCGAATCATATACACCAATTGAAAAATTAAACAATTTTTCTGAAGCACTTGGTGGGCCGACTATTTATTTTAAACGAGATGATTTACTTGGTTTAACAGCTGGTGGTAATAAGACGAGAAAGTTAGAGTTTCTAGTTGCGGATGCGCAGGTAAAGGGTGCAGATACGTTAATTACAGCTGGCGGCATTCAATCAAATCATTGCCGCCTAACACTTGCAGCTGCGGTAAAAGAAAAAATGAAATGTATTCTTGTATTAGAAGAAGGGCTTGAGCCAGAAGAGAAGCCAGATTTTAACGGAAACTATTTCTTATATCATTTACTAGGTGCTGAAAATGTCATTGTTGTACGAAACGGAGCAGATCTTATGGAAGAGATGCATAAAGTCGCGAAAGAAGTTAGTGAAAAAGGTAGTACACCATATGTAATTCCGGTTGGTGGATCAAATCCTACTGGCGCAATGGGGTACGTTGCTTGTGCGCAAGAAATTATGGCGCAATCATTTGACCAAGGAATTGATTTCAGTTCAGTCGTTTGCGTAAGTGGTAGCGGCGGTATGCACGCTGGTTTAATTACTGGTTTTGCTGGAACACAAAGTAACATTCCAGTAATCGGCATTAACGTAAGTAGAGGAAAAGCAGAGCAAGAAGAGAAAGTAGCAAAACTTGTAGATGAAACGTCAGCTCACGTTGGTATTCCAAACTTTATCCCGCGCGAAGCTGTTACATGCTTTGATGAATATGTAGGACCAGGTTATGCGTTACCAACGCCGGAAATGGTGGAAGCAGTGCAATTACTTGCGAAAACAGAAGGTATTTTACTGGATCCAGTGTATACAGGTAAAGCAGTAGCGGGGCTAATCGACTTAATTAGAAAAGGTACATTTAAAAAAGAAGACAACATTTTATTCGTACATTCAGGTGGTTCACCAGCTTTATATGCGAATACGTCTTTATTTGTGTAAGTGTAAAAAGCATTGGGTATCCAATGCTTTTTTGTTATATAATGGAATTGTTAGAAGGTGAGAGGAGGGCGTATATGAGTTCAAGTTTAAAATGGATTATATACACGGTACTCAGCATTTCTATTTTACTAATTTTATTTGTAGCTTATGGGATTTATTTATACTTCACTTAAGTGAAATGGTAACCAAACCAAAGGAAGAATAAAATAATTGCTGTATTAAATAAAGTAAAACATAACCCGATAATGGCTAAAATTTTTTTCTCAGCTCAGCTACAAAAAGAGATGACCGCTAATAGGATCGCTATGACAGCGGAAGCTAATATGAAGTAGGCGAAAGGCACGATATATTCTACTCCAACTCGGTCTAAAATAGATGTGAAGAGAAAGAGATTAATAGTAACGAATATACTTACAAGAAGGAACGTATAACTTTTCCAAGTGTATGTTTGTAACTGAATGGAACGATACTCCTTGCTCTTTATTATTTATATTTTTAAGTTTAAATTAATTACCTTTATTTTATAAATTAAAATATTTCGTATTGAAAAGAGGTTATTAATATGAAAGTTAGAAATTGGCCTCTAGTTATGATTAGTATCTATATATTCATAATAACCGGCTGTTCAATTGGACTAGAAAATGAAGAGCAAAGAATCGAAGTGCACAAAAATATTGGTGATAATGAATATGAAGATTTTAAGGTAGTGACAGATAATAATGAAGTAATGCAAGTAAAGAAAATATTAAAGGATACTACTTTTGAAAATAAAAAAGTGGAAATGTCTCGTCCAGCTGATTATCATTTTGTTTTTCAATTTAAAAATTCGAAAATAGAGGCGAAAGCTGTGTTGTATCAAATTTGGATAAGCCCTAATAAGGATAAAGTGGAAATCATCTCGGGTGGTAATCGGTACGCTCAATTAGAAGAAAAAAATGCAGCTACTTTGTTTCGGATTGTTACAGGGGAAAAGTTAGCTGAGTAAACTATATTGGGTTATAGGAATTCAGTTTATATTTTTCATTTTGAGAGATAATTAGTTTTCAACAATAATAGCTATCTTTTTATGTTGGAATAAACATTGAGAATCGGATAAAATGGAAATTAGAAATTGGATTCATGCTCCTTAAGGTGTGCTTTAATCTGCCAACGGATAATAAAACTAGGAAATATATTGTTTTTATAAAGATCTGATGTTATGTTTAATTTTCTTAATATAATATTTCCTTTATATAGGAGTGGCTATTTGAAGAAATTAATAGTATTAGTTTTATTGGCTACATGCTGTCTCGCTATTGCAGGATGTTCTAATAATAGGGTTACAACAAAGGATGAGTCTAAAAATTCAGCACCTGTAAAGATTAAACGTATCAATAAAGCGTGGTATAAACATATATAATAGTTTTCAAGAAACTTGAAATTGTTGATGAGAAAGATATCATAAGGTGAAATTAGTTAGGCCGATAGTAGAGGTTGTGAAACCTGGTGACAAGCAGGAAGCATGGTTTGCATTTAAATTAATAAAACATGCGGCATTAAAATATTCACAAAAAAGAGTCTACATGTAGGTCATTTTTTGTGGATATTTTTCATAAATAAGAGATATTCTATGCTGCCTGTCTTTAACTTGGACCTTCTAAAAATTACTTTACTAGGTTAAAATGTTTATAGAGTATCCTCCTTCAAAATGCGATGGGTCCCATAATAACTCAATTGATGTGGTCCTTTTTCGCGTTATTTACCATCTTTATATATCTTTCTATTAAAAAATCTAACTTTAATAGATAAAATCTGGTTAAAACAATGAAATTTCAGGAAAAATAAGGTACACTAATCAATGGTTTTGGTTTAAAATCAATTGACGTTAATGTATACGGGGGAAAGATTGATGAACAACAATACAGTAAATGAATCTGTTGAAGAAGTTGAGAAAAAACGGGTAAGATCAAAAAAACGTTTTACAAATTGGAAGCTTATCGCAGCAGGTGGCGGAGTACTTGCACTTCTCATTGGGGGAATGAGCTATTATCAGGCAACTCACTTCAATTCTAATGTTACGATTAATGATACAAAAGTCGGTGGTTTGAGCGCTGATCAGGCAATACAGAAATTAAAAACATCTGGATTAGCAAACAAAGTTTATATTGATCAACAACAAATTTTAGATGAAAAAGAGACAAAGACGGAACTGACGGAAAAAGATTTGCCGCAAGTTAAGAAACTATTAAAAAGCCAGTGGACATTTTTCCCTTCTTCAAAGGAAAAAGAGTATTCATTGTTATCGAAAGAAGCGGATCAGTATCGGAGTGAAACGATGAAAAAACTTGTAGAAGAAAAGCTTGTTTCCATGAATGAAAAATTAAAAGCACCTCAAGATGCTATGGCGAAGCTTGAACAAGGAAAAGTTGTAATTTCGAAGAGTGTTGATGGAAAACAGTATGACGTTGCGAGTTTACTAAAAGATTACGATAAGCAGAAGCATAAAAGTGAAATTCATCTAAAGTCTGCATACATACAGCCTATTAAAGAAGACGATCCGATTATTAAAAAAGAAGAGAAAGCATTACAAAATCTTCTTACGCAGTCTGTTGATTATAAAGTGCAGGATGAAGTGTATTCATTAAAAGCGAAAGATTTAATTCAAAACGCGTCTATGTCAAAAGATATGAAGGTGACAATCGATGCGAGCGAAATTAAGAATAAGGTTGCTGAAATTAATAAGGCTAAATCTACATTACATAAAGACTTCGCTTTTAAAACGCATTCTGGTTCGGTCATATCAGTAAAAGGTCAAGGATACGGCTGGGCACTAGATGTTGAAAAAGAGACAAAACAAGTTCAACAAGCCTTTGAGAAAGGCGAAAAATCACTTTCTGCTTCTAATATTCACGGAAATGGTTGGGAGAAGGAAGGGATCGGTTATAAAACAACATCGAATAATGGCATCGGAGACACATATGCAGAAGTTTCAATTGCAGATCAACAAATTTGGATTTACAAAGAGGGTAAATTAGTCCTCACAACAAATGTAGTAACGGGTAAACATAGCACAGGTGAAGATACATCACCAGGTGTGTGGTACGTTTTATACAAACGAACACCATATACGCTAAGAGGTAGCGCAGTAGGGAAAGCTGATTATGCAGTGAAAGTAGATTACTGGGTTCCATTCACAAATAGCGGTCAAGGATTCCACGATGCCGGCTGGCGAAAAGACTGGGGAAGTAATGCTTATTTAACAGGAGGATCAGGTGGTTGTGTGAATCTTCTTCCTAACGTTGCAAAAACTGTGTATGATAGCTTGAACACGTATGATCCAGTTATTGTGTACTAGAAAATAGGTACGTATTAAGAACTTAAACGAATAAATAAAGCATCTGATGGTACATGGAAAAAACACCTCTTGCATTTGCATACTAAGTGTGCAAATGCAATGGAGGTGTTTTTATTTGAAGACAAGAGTTCATTGTTTATAAGAAACAAAGTGGGAAGAGATTGAGATGGAAAAATAGATATATATAATCAACAAAATTGACATTGAATATCATTTTCACTTAATATAGAATCGTTGCATTTAATTAGACATGACTTTTTATTAATATAGTAGATTTCTAATAAGGTGTCCCATTTAAGAATTAAAACGTAGGAAAGGGAATATAAAAATGAACTGGAAAAAAGGCGGATTATGGGTTATTATTTTTTTCGTTGTAAAAGGAACGATTTCTACACTTTTAATCGTTACAGGTGCTAAATATTTTGATTTATCATTCATGCAATTGTTCGTATTGATACTAATCTTATTAGTGATTTCTCTAATAAGTCGAAAGTTGCTGTATAGACATAAACAAAACAAAAAGCAAAAAGAGCTAAATATATAAGGAAGCCCCAGAGATCTTTGGATTTCTGGGGCTGTATTGTTAACAGCTTGTTTTACTCAAGCTGTTAACAATACAGAGGTACAACAACTGAAAGTGAAAAATGATACATTGCAAAAAGAAGTTGTTACCTTAGCTCCTTTTTTGCGAAACCAGTCTTAACTGCTCGTACATAATCATTCCAAGCGTGAACAGATATATCAGCATCTGGATGCATCATTTCGAACCCATGATAGGCCCCAGGATATAAATGGAACTCGACATCAACACCAGCTTCTGCAAGTTTGGTTACATAAGTTAGTGTTTCACTACGGAATGGGTCCAATTGACCAACACATGTGTAAGTGCGTGGTAAATTACGATAATCTTCTGCTCGAGCAGCGGCTGCATAGGCAGGAATATGATCTGTTCCATGTAATTTCCCTAAATACATTTTCCAGCCAGCTTCATTTGATTTTTGATTCCAAACAAATCCTTTTTTAATTTCATTTGCAGAAGGTGTATTATTACGATCGTCAATCATTGGATAAAGTGGCATTTGGAAACAAATAGAAGGGTACTGTCGATCGCGAGCTAATAATGTTAATGCAGCTGTTAGTCCGCCCCCAGCGCTCACTCCTGCAACACCAATTCGATTCGAATCAATGTTTAATGTCTCCGCGTTATCAGCAATCCATTTTAATGCTGCATAACAATCTTCAATTGGAGCTGGATAAGGATGTTCAGGAGCTAAACGGTAATCTACAGAAACGACCATACAGTTAGCCTCTTTTGCAATTTTTACAGCAAGATCATCATTATCATTTATAGATCCCAAGATATATCCGCCACCATGTATCCACAACAGGGCAGGTAAGGATTCATTATTTGATTTTGGACGATAAATTTTTAATCGTAATGGATTCGCATCAGGTCCCTCAATGACCTCATTTGTTACAGAAAGAGTTTCATCAATAATGGTAGGTGGGAAGACTTTTGACGCTTCTTCTCTCATTGTTGGCAAACACTCTGGGCGTAAATCTTGATCTGGATACATTTCTAAGCCTGGTAATAATACTGGGTTTACTCGGTTCTTCATTTGAAAAAACTCCTTTTTTAATTTTTTATGAAAGATAAAAGATGAAATATTATTTTAACTAATTTAATTGTGACGAAATTACCACAATTAAATTGAAGCTATAAACTAGCTATGTGTAGCAATTTATCATAAGTATTAATCGAAATCGATAAACAAAAATGTGTATATGTATCAAAATGAGACATATATATCAAAATGGTTCATTTCTTAATAAATTTTTAAATGTGTAAATGATGTGCATTTAAAAATTAGCATTCAGGAAGTATCCACTTTCTTAACTTTTCACATATACTTTGAGCGTTATTTTCTCTTTCCGAAGGGATGAACTATCTTGAAATGGATTGATGAGGGGGTATTATAAAAAAAAGCATGTCTCTTCTTGCAATATAAAGAAGAGACATGCTTTTTCTTTTATTTTGGATACTTTAATACCTAGAAAAAATAAAACAGAATTTAATGTAATGAAGCAAAAGAATGTAGAATGTGATTAAAATTTAGGGTTTTAAAGAGTTTAATGCTAATTTCATATAAGTATCCATCCTCTGTTCTAAAGAGTATGTTCCTTCTAAAATACACCAATCTAATATAAGCCCTCTAGCAAATGTAAAAAGATACGTTGTTATTTCTTCTACACTCATATCATTTGTTAATTCTTTTTCAAGTTGTCCTTTATAAACAAAACCATTTAGAGCTTTGTAAATTAATGAAGGCTCATATATGAATGCTCTTTTGTTTAAATCATTAAGAAGATTTATATGTAACTCCAATTTAGTCGTATATTCAGCTATGCAGTGGAAGAAGTTTAAAATAGTTGTTTGCACTGTTTTATTTTGATCTATATTTTTTAATTCAGCATGTAGGTTTTCATCAATTTGTTGAAATATTTTTTTATAAATATCCTCTTTGGAAGAAAAATAATGATAAAAAGTTCCTACTGAAACATTTGCTTTTTTACAAATATCTTCAATTGTTATATTCTCAATTTTTTTTTCTTTCGTTAAATTTAAAAACACATGAAATATATTGCTCTGTGTTAGTAGTGCTTGTTGTTTTCTTTTGGTCAAATTTTTTTTACACAAAGTTTATTCCTCCTTGATTATATATTAACTGATATCTTAGAAATGAAAAAGTGGTTTGAAAATATAGTTGATTGCTATATAACCTTCATTACACAGAATGTTATTTGGTGAATTGTATTCTGTGTAATGAAGATGGTTTTTTGAGGGGAGATGTTATATATGAAAACCACTTATGAATCAATCGTTATGATTCCTACGAATAAGCGAATAGAAAAAAAGGACTTAGAAAATCCATTTGAACCATTTGTATGGTATAAAGAAATGCGGGAAAAAGAGCCTATCTGTTTTAATCATCAGGCTGATATGTGGAATGTTTTTTTGTATGATGATGTAAAAATAGCTTTAGAGGATAAAGAGCATTTTTCTAATATTATGTCCGAGAAGAAAAAAACTCATTTTCAAAAAGTGTTATTGGGATAAAGCCACCGAAATATAAGCGAGTTCGGTCTATTGTAAATCGGTCTTTTACTCCTAAAGCATTAGAGGTATGGGAGCCGAGAATCCAGAAAATCACAGAAGGTATACTTAATCCATTATCCAATCGTAAAACTTTTGATATTATACAGGAATTATTTTATCCTTTACCAATTATAGTAATTGCTGAAATGTTAGGTGTTTCTATTAATGATATGGACAGATTCAAGGAATGGTCTGACATTATAATAAGTTCACCCAGTCACAATAATCCGGATTATTTAACAGAATTTTTTCAGAGACGTTTACAAGCAGAAAATGAATTAGAGGGACTTTTTGAAGAAATGTTAAAAATCAAGCGAGAAAAGTCAAAAGATAATTCGGATGATATTATCTCTTTATTAGTTCAAAGTGAAGCAGACAATAAAATTTCAGGTGAGGAAATAGTATCATTTTACAAACTACTATTAGTAGCAGGAAATGAAACTACAACTAACTTGCTTGGTAATTTATTATATTGTTTAATAGAATATCCAGATGTTTATAAGCAAATACAACAGGATATATCTCTTATTCCAAAAGTAATTGAGGAAGTATTACGTTATCGTTCACCAGCTCAAAGAATTGTACGGAGAGTAAAAAAAGGAATGCAATTAAATGGCCAAACTTTAAAAGTAGGCCAAACAGTCGCAGCTTGGATTGGATCAGCTAATCGTGACTCTCATTATTTCAATGATGCTGATAGTTTCAACATACATCGTCCACGAAATCCTCATCTTGGGTTTGGTTATGGAATCAACTTTTGCTTAGGTGCTAGACTAGCTAGGTTAGAAGCTACAATTGTATTGACGGAAATAATAAAAAAATATAAATCATTTTCGTTTATTGACCAAAATCTGCCCATTCCTATCTCAAATAGTAGTTCTGTATATGGATTGAAATCTTTCCCAGTGAAAAGTGAAATTATTCATATAAAATAAATGTTTTGGCCCTAGTGCAGGTACACTAGGGCCGATTCTCTATATAAATAAGATTCATCATGCTGAGTTTTTAAAGTAGCGTCTCTTTTTACATGTAATTTGTTTGTTCTTCTCCTTTTCAAAGGGAATGGATCAATGTGGAATTTAAATGTATAAAATGAAGTGGAAATTCGTAGAGCTTGTTGTTTTCTTTGTGGCGGATTTTTTATACAACATGTATCCCCCTTTAATGGGCAGTAAGACCCCCACCTCAAAATTTAGCGAAAGCAAAGAAGTTAGGTGGGGGATCAACTGCCCATAAAAGCCCGATTGGTGAAGGCTGATTATATATGAATTGATATCTTAAAAACAGAAAATTAGTTTGAATATTTTGTTTTTTGGTGTATAATCCTCAATACGTCGAATGTTATTCGGTGAATTTCATTCGGTGTGAAAATATTTTTAGAGGGGAGATTGTTATATATGAAAACACCTTACCAATCAATTGATATGATTCCTACAAGTAAGCTGATAGGAAAAAAGGCATTAGAAGATCCTTATAAACCATTTGCATGGTATAAAGAGATGCGGGAAAAAGAGCCCATTTGTTTTAACCATCAGGCTGATATGTGGAATGTTTTTTTGTACGAAGATGTAAAAACTGTTTTAGAGGATAAAGAGCATTTCTCTAATATTATGCCCGAGAAGAAAAAGTCTCCATTTCCACAAAGTATTCTTGGGATGGATCCGCCAAAACATACGCAAATTCGCTCTATTGTAAATCGGTCTTTCACTCCTAAATCATTAAGAGAATGGGAGCCGAGAATCCAGCAAATCACAAACGATATACTTAATCAATTATCCAATCGTAAAACTTTTGATATTGTAAGGGAGTTATTTTATCCGTTACCAGTTATAGTAATTGCTGAAATGTTAGGGGTTTCTGCTAAGGATATGGAAAGGTTTAAGAAATGGTCTGATATTATCGTAAGTTCACCGAGTCATGATGATCCGGATTATTTGGCAGAATTTTTTCATACACGTTTACAAGCAGAAAATGAATTAGGAGATTTTTTTGAAGAAATCATACAACTCAATCGAGAAAAATCCCAAAAAGATGCAAACGACATTATTTCTTTATTAGTTCAAAGTGAAGCGGAAAAAAGCATTTCAGGTAAAGAATTAGTATCGTTTTGTAAACTACTATTAGTAGCGGGAAATGAAACAACGACCAATTTACTTGGAAACGCATTATATTGTTTTATAGAATATCCAAATGTTTATGAGCAATTACAACAGGATATATCTCTTATTCCAAAAGCAATTGAAGAAGTATTGCGGTATCGTTCACCGGTTCAAAGAATTACACGAAGAGTAAAAAAAGAGATTCAATTAAAGGACCAAACTTTACAAGTAGATCAAATCATCTCAGCTTGGGTAGGATCAGGTAATCGTGACTCGCATCAATTCACAGATGGTGATAGTTTCAACATCTATCGTGGACGAAACCCTCATCTAACATTTGGGCATGGTATTCACTTTTGCTTAGGCGCGCCTCTAGCTAGATTAGAAGCTAAAATTGTATTGACAGAATTAATAAAAAGATATAAATCATTTTCGTTTATTGACGAGAATCTTCCCACTCCTATCTCGAATAGTAGTACTATATATGGATTAAGTTCTTTCCCTGTGAAAAGTGAACTACTCCATATAAAATAAGCATTTTGGCTCTGGCTTAAGTGCCAGGGCCAATTTTATTCATAAATTAGAGCTATCGAGCTAAAGTTAAAAATTATTTTATAAAAAGTATTATATTTAGGAAAAAGAATTCCATATTATTATGGATTTAGGCATACTAAAAGAAAAAAGACTATGCGGTCTAAACTATTATAATTTTAAGCATTACTTGGGAGCTAAATATAGGAGGATACTTGAATTGAGCAATTTTACACGTTTACGCACGCAAAACATAATAAAAGATGCGTTCATGGAGTTATTAAAAGAAAAAACATTTTCATCCATCACAATTAATCATATTTGTGAAAAAGCAATGATTCATAGAAGCACATTTTACCGGCATTACGAAGATAAATATGAGCTATTTAGTGATGCTTCAAATTCCATCGCAATTAGCCTCTTTGAACAAACAAAGCAAGGTATGGATTTAGAACGTACATTATTTGAAGAAATAATTGAATACATCGATGTTAATCGTACATTGTTTTTTAATATTACCAGTAAAAATAATAGCCTTGAGTTATACGAAAAATTGATCCAGTATGGTTCGAAAGATTTATATGAAACCTCAATGAAATATAATGACCCACTTTCCAAACGAATCCAAAACTCTGAATATCCAATGGTACTATGCGATTTCTACTGTAGTGGTTTTTTTGAGATTATAAAGAAATGGATAGGGAATGAATATCCATTTTCAAAAGAAGAATTAATTAGGATTTCTAAAAATTTCTAAATAAATGAACCAATTCAAAATATATGTCTCACTTTGAGACATATATTATTTTTTGCTCATCGAATTCCTCCAAAACCTATGATAGATTAATGAACATAGCAAAAGAGAGCTGCTTTCATATTAAAAAAAATGAATTGCAATCTCATGCTCAATGAAAAAATATACAACAGTTGAATTGTTTAAAGGAGGATTTTTGATGAAAGCTGCAGTGTGGTATGGTGAAAGAGATATTCGTATTGAGGAAAGAGAAACGAAAGAATTACAACCCAATGACGTAAAAGTTAAAGTGGCATGGGCTGGTATTTGTGGTTCTGATTTGCATGCATACTTGCATCCAGGTTCAGTACCAATAAATATGAATACGGTAATGGGACATGAATTTTCTGGTGAAATTGCAGAGGTTGGTTCTCATGTAACAAAATTTAAAAAAGGTGACAGAGTATGTATCTATCCAATGATGCTTAAAGATCCTTCAAATGCTGAAATTGAACGTTTCATCACTTTAGACGCAGTTGGTGCACAAATCGACGGAGGGTTTGCTGAATATGTGATACTTCCACAAAAAACGATTTTTAAAATTCCAGATCATTTACCGCTAGAATTGGCAGCCATGGTTGAACCAACAGCTGTATCTTTCCAATCCATTAAGGATTCAAATGTAAGAGAAGGGGATACTGTCGTTGTCTATGGAGCGGGTCCTATTGGGCTATTTGCTGTTTTAGGTGCAAAAGCTGCAGGTGCTTCTAATATTATTGTTATCGATCTATTTGATAGTCGACTTGATAAAGCAACTGAAATGGGTGCGACACACGTCTTTAATGCTAAAGAAGTAAATCCTGTTGAAGAAATTCGAAAATTATTCCCAGATGGAGCAGATGTTGCAATTGAAGCGGCAGGTGTCGAGTCAACATTTAATCAAGCTATTCAATCAACTAAAGTTCGTGGCACAATGATGGTTATCAGCTTCCACACGCAAGATATCCAATTTAATGTTCCTGCTTCACTAATCTTTAGTGGTGCAAAATTAATGGGGTCTGTAGGATACAGCAATGAAACTTACAATGAGGTTATTGAATTATTTGCTAATGGAAGATTACCCGCGCAATCAATTATTACAAGCAAAATTGATATAGATAATATCGCTGAACAAGGCTTTGAAGCGTTAATTCATGATAAATCTCAAGCGAAAATTTTAGTTAAATTAAGTGGCGCACATTAATCTTATTGAAGATAAATGAATTTGCGGAGATGAAAAATTTGTAAAGTGGTTAAGAATATTATAATTGGGGGAATATGGGTATGAATATTGGGATTATTGGCGCTGGTTTTATCGGGTCAACTTTGGCGAAACAGCTTGTCGCTTTGGGTCATCAGGTTAACATCTCAAATTCACGTGGACCAGACACTTTGGCAGAGGTCGCAACTCTTACTGGAGCGAGTCCGGTGACTAATGAAGAAGCGGTGCTTGGAGCCGATCTTATTATTCTGGCGATCCCTTTCGGCAAAATTGCGTCACTTCCTCGTGGATTGTTCGATCTTCGACAAGCAAAAGCCTTTATCATCGATACCAACAATTATACTATACATCGGGATGGCAGAATTGAACAACTCCTTGATGGCAGCATAAAAACGGAAAGCCGTTGGGTAGAGCAGCAAATCGGTGCCCCAGTCGTCAGAGCGTTCAGCAACATCGTAGCTCAGCGTATTATTGATCTGGCGAAACCGGAAGGCGCTGAGGACCGGATTGCACTACCGGTTTTTGCAGACGATCCTGCGGCCAAAGCGGTTGTGATGAAGCTTGTCAACTCACTCGGCTTCGATCCTGTCGATGGCGGTTCCATAGACGATTCATGGCGTGTTCAGCTTGGCACCCCTGCGTCTGGAACGCCTGATTTTATCGAGAAGGATTTGAACGCTGTGGCATTGAAGAGGGCACTTTCAGAAGCTACTGTTGAGCAAAATGCAAATTACCGCACCTCGGCTCTTGAACGCCTGCAATCATAACATGGGATTGATATTCCCATGAAAATTCCTCTACCTGCATAGGAGGGCACTGAAAATTCCAATAAAGATTATTAGCGAGTCCATGAACGAATTTCGTTCATGGACTCGCTTTTTTATGTCCGTTCCAGGCTAACGCTTTTTGCGGGTATGGTTTCAATCTATAGCTATTAACTTAAGGAGACTAAAAATATTGTTTGAAAACTTTTTTATAGAAGCAAAGTATCTAAACAAACATGATAATAAACTTTTGTAATTAAAGGTAAAGGTAAAACTAAAATAGACGCAGCTTATTCAATTTTTTTAAGAAAGTGTCTAATTCATTGATCGATTATTTATGAAAAAATTAAATTCTCCTTTTGCAATTTATTTAAATTGGCAAATCTCCACTTCTTTTGAATTCCCTGAAAGTGCTAAAGCTACCTAAGCCAAGAAAATAACCATCCTATGCAAGAAAGTTCAGATAGCTAATAGCATATATTTTACTGAAAGGATGTGACTGAATGATGGAACGGCCGAATTGGGGAATTGGAGGATTAGTATTCGTTGGCTGCATGTTTCTTGGCGGAGGAGTGGGGTCTATGTTAGGGAATGCCCAAACTGGATGGCTAATAGGAATGGGCGTTGGATTTCTTGGGATGGCTGTAACGAGACTGATTAGAAAGTAATGTAACGGAGATTCTTAATACCATAAGAGTTCCATACATAGATATGATTCTCAATTCGGAGGATGGCACCTTAGGATGTGTTTTTTTATGCTTTTTAAAAGATTTCTAGCATCTTTTTTTGTAATAGAATACATTCATTACTACAATTATGTGCGAATTCAGGAAAAATTAAACTATCTATACCCTAAAGCATTTAGGGAACAAGTGGTTTAGGTGTTTTGATTGGTGTCCCGTTTTCGGGGTTCACTTCAATCATTGGATTTCTGGGGTTTTATTGAATAAATAGAAAATACTTTTCTTTTTCTTTTATTTCATTTAATATCAATAAGGGCACCAAAAAAATAGATAGGGGTGCTAGAATGTACGGTATTATTAATTACGAAGTGTTTTTACTAACAGGGATTTTATTAAATCTAATTCCTGGTGCAGATACCATGTATATTGTGGGAAGAAGTATTTCACAAGGTAGAAAAGCAGGTGTGTATTCTGTTTTTGGTATTATTACTGGTTCTTTAGTTCATACGTTATTGGTTGCTTTTGGTTTATCTATTATACTTACAAAATCCGTTGTGTTATTTAATACCATTAAGGTTATAGGTGTTATCTATCTTGTATATTTAGGAATTAAAATGATACTTGATAAGACAAATATAGCTTTTCAAGCACCATCCAATAAATTGAACGTTAGAAAGATATATTTACAAGGACTCTTAACAAGTCTTACGAATCCAAAAGTCTCTTTATTCTTTATTGCGTTTCTGCCGCAGTTTATAGATACAAAGGCTTCAGGTCCTATACCTTTTATCATTTTAGGAATTACTTTTACAGTAACGGGACTATTGTGGTGTTTATTTGTTGCTTATTTCTCTTCTTATGTCACAAAAAAATTAAGAGGAAATCAAAAGGTAGGAATGATTCTAAATAAAGTAACAGGACTGATTTTTATTGGTATGGGGTTAAAGTTGCTTCAAACGAAGGCTCCCCAATAAACATGAATAATAAAAAATGCCCCCTTCAAGAGATGTTATCTTTGATTTAAGCTAATTTCTATATATTAAAAAGCTCCTTCAAATTTTGAAGGGGCTTTTTGCATGTTATTTTGGTTTATCTAAAAATTTATTTCATAGTACATGATTTATTTTTATCAATTGTCATGTAAATATGTCCTCTAATGACAAGGTTAAATCCATTCATTTCGTCATCGTAGCTTCGTTATCTTGCGGTTACATTCCAAAATGCGTACAATAGCGTGCCTTCAAGGTTATACTGATGCTGGAGGTGATGCAAAGTGATACGATTGGGAAATGAATTCGAAACAAACTAATTAACAATTAGATTCTTACAAGTGAATTCCATCAGTATACCAATTGGTTTATAAACAAATGCGGAAGTATCTTTCGGAAGATGAGCTTTTCATTAGCTAGAAGATTTTTAAACATCTAGTCTTCATTTTGAAACTAGAATCGATTTTATATTAGGTTTCGAATTTTTATGTGGTACAGATATTAGTTGAAAGATAGGAGTTGCCGGCTCTGACTTATATCGTAAAGTTGATCATTTAAAAAGATGGATTTAACGGGGGGATATTATGAAAGATAGCAAACATTTTAATTTTCACAAGCTTTGGCTAGGACAGTCTATAAGTTTATTAGGTACTCAGTTTACAATAGTAGCTTTGCCGCTTTTTGCATTAGAGGTGTTACAAACAAGTGAAGCAAATGCTGCTATACTTCGTGGGGTTATATTCGTCCCTTATCTAATTTTCGGGTTAGTAGCCGGTGCTTTAATAGACATTTTCCATAGGAAAAATATCTTGCTAATTTGTAGTATATGTCAAGGAATATTGTTTTTATCAGTATTCATACTGACTGTAACAAATATAATAACGTTCCCTTTACTGGTATTTATCATGTTTTTAAATGGAATATTCACCACGTTTTACAACATTGCCATTCCTTCTTTCTTACCGGAAATAGTAACAGATAAAGACAACTTAAAAAAAGCTAATGCTCAACTAGCACTTTCGGAGTCTCTTTCTATAGTAATTGGTCCTATGCTAGCTGGAATCGTCATTACTCTAGTCGGATTAACAGGATCGTTTACTGTTGACGCAGTAACGTATTTTGTTTGTTTTATGTTTGTATTATATATTTCAAAGTTTAAACCGCATACAGAGGGTTCTTTAAAAGACGTAAATATAAAATCCATATACGAAAACATATATGAGGGTTTGATATATTTCAAAAAACACCCTGTATTAGAGCCAATTGTGACATGTGGTGCTGTTTACGGTTTTTTTAAATACATATTAAATAGTATTTTAGTAATATTCCTTTATAAGGTAATGGGTCTATCTGAAATTGAAATAGGGTTTGTTGTAGGTTCAGCAGCGGTCGGATTTTTAATAGGTAATACGGTTCTCATGAAAAAAAGTCAACAAATTAATAATACAAAAATGCTTATTTATAGCGCTACTGTATCAGTTACCGGTTTGGCTTTTATACCAATAATGGGATATACGGGAACAGTTTACGGTATAGTAGCCGCAAGTATCATACATGGTATGGGAGAAGGTGTATTTGGCCCTTACGCTGCAACTATACGACAACTTGCCTCACCAAATCACATGCTGGGCCGAGTAAATGCTGTACAGCGCACGCTTAATTGGGGAGCCTGGGCATTGGGAAGTTTTACTAGTGCATTTTTAATTTCTATATTCGGGCTTCAAACTACGTTATTTATAGGAGGTTTCGGAACAACATTGTGTTTAGTGGCGTTGTTAAGACGAGGCGTATCAAAAGGAACTGACATTGAATATACGAGTTCATTTGAGAGGGGATGATTATGATGTATAAGGTATTAAAAGGAAATGACATAGAAAATAAACCACACATTTTATTTATAGGGGGATGGACAAAACCTATACAAGATGCATTAGATAGTGGATATACTGTTTCGTATATAGGATCTTACGCTAAACACATATATTTTGATGGAGTTATCTTAGAAAAATGTTTCTATAAAAAAGAAATAGACACAACAAACATACCCTTGTCTATATACTATGCTGAAGAATTATTCAAAGAGCGACCTTTTCATGTGGTTGTGTCTTTTAACGAAACAGCATTAGATACGGCTTGCATAATTGCAAAGATTTTTAATGTTAAAGGACCTTCTTACAATGCTAATATGATAACTCGCAATAAAGACATGATGCGTGAAATGCTAGCAGGTAAAGACTTTTCAATAGATTCGATAGTTTGTAATAACACTGAAGACATTAATGAATTTTTGAATAAAAAAGATAGTGCTATAATAAAGCCGCCGATTGGGGCAGGGGGTAAAGGAGTATGTAAGCTAGACTGGGGAGATGACGTAGGGGTGTTTATTAAAGAAAATGGTATTCAACTACCTGTTTTAGTGGAAGAGTATATTGAAGGTGATATAGTTTATACGGTTGAAACCGTTTCTTATAACAAAAAACATTCTATACTTGCTATATCAGCTGAAGTATTTAAAGAAGATACATTTATAATAAACTATACGATTATGCCGGCACCTATAGATGAATCTCAAAAACAATTAATTATGGAGAAAGTAATGTTATTTTTGGACGATATGCAAATGGAAAATGGCATTACTCATACAGAAATAAAGATAGACAAACACAATAAAGCAATAATTATAGAGTCTCAAGTTAGAATAGGTGGTGGCAACATCTGGAAGATGGTGGAACTAACAACTGGCATATCTCAATTTGGATACTATTATGATGCGCTAGCTACTGAGACTATAGATGAATTTAGATGTGTACCTTCAAAATGTCAAGCTATGTCTTTAAGCTTGATTCCAAAACCAGGTTGCTTAAAAGAAATCAAGTATAAAGGATTAACTAACATATCCGAGGTCGTATTAATTGATCTAGTAGTAAAAGAGGGCGACACCATACCAACTATTGTAGATAGCACGCAACGCAAAGGGTCTATATTATTTACGGCTAATGATATAAAACATATGTACGAAGTTGCAGAGGAAATATGTAACAACATAACGTTTGTTTATGAGGATTTATCAGAATGGAAACCTTCTTTTAAAAAATATATGTAAAAAGAAATGTGGCAGATGACTGGTCTATATAACAAAGGATAATTTAAATCACATGTGTTTATTAACCAAAAACCGGATAAAAGTGTATTAGTTAGAGCTATGTTTTTTGATGAAAATGACGAATTTATATAACGAATCCTTCAAGGTCAATTACAATGAGCCGGTTTATCCTTAGTGGGACAAAAATCGGCTTTTTTGTATGAAAATGTGCTTAGTGTGGTTTTTGTTCGAAATACTGGAGGAATCCCATTGCTATCATGTAAACAAATATATTCTTCCCTCAAATGAAATTTTAGTTTGATAGTGACGAGCTACTGATTGTGGAAAATCTCCAGGCTTCTATTAGTTGATTAGTTGAAGAATTTGTTCCATAGCTCTTAAGGTATTGTAATATAAATAATCAAATCATCCTTCTGCCATATATTTAAATGGCTCATTCTCTACATCTTATGAATTCCCTGAAAGTACTAAAACTACGCAAAATAAATAACCATCCTATGCAAGAAAGTTGAGGTAGCAAATAGCATATATTTTACTGAAAGGATGTGACTGAATGATGGAACGGCCGAATTGGGGAATTGGAGGATTAGTATTCGTTGGTTGCATGTTTCTTGGCGGAGGAGTGGGATCTATGTTAGGTAATGCCCAAACTGGATGGCTCATAGGAATGGGTGTTGGATTTCTTGGGATGGCTTTAACGAGACTGGTCAGAAAGTAATATAACGGGGATTCTTAATATCGTAAGCACTCTATACATTACAGTTAGAACTTTCTCTTTTGTATTGGCCTTTTCTAAATTTTTTTCATACATAGATAGGATTTTCAAGTCGTAGGATGGCACCTTAGGGTGTATTTTTTATGCTTTCTAAAAATGTCTCACTATATAATAGACTTCGTTAGGTTCTGATAATCTTTTTTGTAATAGAATAGATTCATTACCGTTTCAGACCTTTGTATTCATTCATAACTTAACAGTAAAAGGGGGGATGATGAAAGGTATGGCGTGTAATGATGAATTAATTTGTCAACAGTTTGCAAGAATTATCGGTGGCCAAGAAGGGTTTGCCGGTGGAAAATGTGTAGCAACAATAAATCGGGATGAAATAAGAGCAACAATCTTAGGAAAACGTTTTAGAGTAACAAGTTCCTTCTCATTCGAATCAAGAGATAATAAAACTGGACGGGCATTATGTCTAGGCCGGGTAGCGCTCTTACAAAAAGAAGTCAATGGATTTGTTGCTACTATTATTAAACAAGGAATAATTGTTTCGTCTATACACAATGAGTGGTTATGTGATGATCCAAATTTAATTTACGTTAATATTGAAGACGTTGATGATCCGCTAAGCTTTGCAAGGAAAGTTAGAAGAGCGTTATGTAGTTAACCAATTTTTTTAGTTAAATAAGCAATAGAAAAGGATCTTCAATTGAAAGATCCTGTTCTATTGCTTGTAAGTGATAGATTATGTTAATTAAAATATTTGGGATTATTAATGTTTTTTCAATGGTTTTACTAAATAGATGAAGGTTTTCATGAATTAAGTTTACTTGACTAGCAGGCGAGCGTATTTTTTGCACGAATCGATATAATAATCTCCATTTTTATTGTAGTGTCAGTGTCTTAGTAGAAAATAAATATATACGACAAATTTTGACAAAGAAAGGATTGTATTTTTGTTATGCTATGAAAGTTATTAATTTGTAATGTATATATAGGAGGATTTTTAAATGTCAAAGAAATTATTATTATTTGCACTTATGAGTTTATGTGTAATTGCTTTAAGTGCTTGTAAGAGTAATGAAGAAAAATTAAAGGGCGCACCAGATGAGCAAAAAGTGGATGAAGACAAAAAAGTAGTAGAGGAAGAAAAAGGTAAGCAAGAAGAGCAACAAAGAGCAGAAGAAGA
>NZ_JAKUFF010000012.1:0-83794 GCF_022663305.1 Bacillus cereus group sp. BfR-BA-01408
CCCAGTAGCACCTTGAGCCCCCGCCGGTCCTTGAGGTCCAGTAGCCCCCGTAGCCCCCGTAGCACCAGTTGCTCCTCCTCCTCCAAGGCATCCTGACCCGTATTGAACTAGGATAGCTTGGATCTCTGTTATGAGTTTAACTAGTTTGTCGGTCGTACAACAATCTACTTTGAATAACTTAGCGATATACAATAAATAATTAAGCAGGCTTTGTAGTTCAACGTACAACGCTCCGCATGAGAAAGGTGTTGTTCTTAAAATAGTTAATAGATTAGCAATGATAGAATTTCCAATTTGTTTTTGTGCTGGAGATAAATCTAAGCAATTGAGAAATTTTTGTAAGTTATTTAGGGCAGCGATTAAGTTATCGATATTATTTTGAGAAGGGTTTTGAAAGACAGCTTGAATAGCTTGGCCAAGAGCTTGAAGAAGTCTAACGAATTCTGTAAGTTCGGACTTAGAGATGTTAATATGACTACAAGCTCTGACTTCGCAACAGTCATTACCATAAAATACTTTTCCTTTATTTTTATTGTTCATCTTTTCATTCCTTTCTTTCATAGAATCAATAGTCATTACTATATATTAAAATGAAATTTATACTAAATCCGTGATGGACAAACTACCATTTCTAAAAAAATAAGGAATTGGCCCGCTTGGCAAACAAATAAGTAAGATATAGAGAAGGTTTCATATAATGTAAAGAAGAAAAGTTCAACATAAAAAACTGCATGTCGATTGTTAAGGGATTTAACAATCGACATGCAGTTCGTGGATTGGATTTTATTTTATTTGTCTTGATTTAATCTTTCAAGGGCTGTTTTAGGTAAGATTGGAATTGAAATAGTAAAAGTAGTACCATCTTCATTACTAGTCATTTTTAATGTACCGTTATGATTTTGAATAATTTTTTTCGTTACTGCCAAGCCGAGTCCTGTACCGGAATCTTTTGTTGAGAAGAATGGATCAAATATATATTCTTGAATCGCTGATGGAATACCAGTTCCATTATCAGTGAAAGTAATACGAACAAAATTATCTAGGCGGTAACTAGTAATTTGGATAGAAAGTTTTTTTTCTCCTTGAGCATCGACAGCGTTCTGGAATAAGTTTAAAAAAACTTGCACAAGTTCATGACGATCAATATGAACTAAAATATCATCTAATTCGGTAGAAAAATTATAATCAATTGAAATGTTATGTAAAAAGACTTCGCTAGCTAGTAACTGTTGAATATAATCACGTAAAAATGTATTAATTGGAAAGGGTTCTCTTGTAAATTCACGTGTTTTTGAAATAGATAAAAATTTTGTAATGATACTATTTGCGCGATCTAATTCAGGAATAAGTAAGTTTTTAAATAGTTCTTTATTAGATGGAGAAACAGTTTCTTGTAAAAATTGTAAATAACCTCGTACGGTTGTAAGAGGATTACGTACTTCATGTGCAATACCAGCTGCAATTCGCCCTGCTAACGAAAATTTTTCTGCATCACGTTCTGTGTTTAAATAATGAAAGACACTAATAACTCTAAAAATTTCTCCGTTATAATCACGAATAATCCGGTTATTTAAAATGCCATAGTTTTTGTCTAAAACTTCTTCATTATATATTTCTGTGCCTGTTCTTAATGTTTCAAGAGCTTTAATTTTTTCTTCAGGTAATTTTAGTAATTGTTGAATTGGTTTTCCGATTATATCATTTCGTACTACACCAAAATCATCTGCCGCAGCCTGATTACATAAAGTTATATTTCCTTTATTATCAACAAAGGTTACATGATGTGAAAAAGCATCAAAAATATGAACAAAGTATGTTTCAAGTTGTTTAAATAAAAATAATGAATCGCAAGTAAGCTGAAAATCAGCCTCTTTATTCTCTTTTTGTATGTTTTGAATAGAATGAGTTGATCTCGTTTTCTTTATTTGTAAACCAATCTGTGGATTTTTATATGTGAAATGATGTGGTAATTGATTCACAAGTTCTTCATAAAAACGTACTTTATTTTCTAATTCTTCTATTCGTTTTTCATGACACACAATATCATCTTTTGGAAGCATAAATAAATAACCCCTCAATTTAAAAATTCTTCCATCTAGTATATCATATTTTTATACGGATACTCTTAAAGAAGGGACTACTTAATGAAATTGATTGGTCGAAGTGTTCAGGAAGTGAGTAGAATGGATAGTAGGTGAAGTTAAAAAGGGAGGAATATATTTGCTTTTCATTGGAGTAACAGGGTGGGGAGATCATGATTCTTTATATATAGACCCCTATGAAAATAGAAATAAATTACGAACATATAGTGAGTATTTCCCTATAGTAGAAGTGGATAGTTCATTTTATGCGATGCAACCTGCACGAAACTATACAAAATGGGCAATGGAAACACCGAAAGATTTTTCTTTTATCGTCAAAGCATATCAAGGAATGACAGGACATATGAAAGGTGAAATTCCTTTTTCTACGTTCGATGAGATGTTTGATGTATATAAACAATCTATTCTTCCTTTAATTGAAGCTGGTAAATTAAAAACGATTTTATTTCAATATCCACCATGGTTTGATTGTAAAAAGAAAAATGTAGATTTTCTCCGATATACGAAAGAAAAAATGGAAGGTTTGCCGTGTGCAATAGAATTTCGAAATCAAACATGGTTTTATCCAGAAATGAGAGATAAGACGTTACAGTTTCTAGAGCAAGAGAAATGGATTCATACAATTTGTGATGAGCCACAAGCAGGGATGGGTTCAGTACCACTCGTATTAGAAGTAACGAATGCAGAGATGGTGTTAATACGTTTTCATGGCCGAAATGTTCATGGCTGGCTTGATAAAGGGGAAAATTGGAGAGCGGTTCGTTGCTTATATCGCTACAACAATAAAGAATTAGAAGAATGGGTAGAAAGACTAGAACAATTAAAAAAGAAGACAAAGGACATATACGTACTATTTAACAATAATTCAGGCGGAGATGCAGCTGATAATGCGAAACAGCTTATGAAAATGATGAACATTACATATGGTGAGCCAAAGCCTGAGCAATTAAATTTGTTTGAGTGATAATAAACAAGAAAGGCACTGTACAAACAGGGGGAATGTACAGTGCCTTTCTATATGAAAAAGAGGGGTAACAATGTTACTGAGCGTTTGGTTGATTCATCAATTGTTGGCTTCGTAATAAATGATAATGGTTATCATTATCATTGTCAATGGTTTTCCTGAAAATAAATAAAAAATTTTTTGTGAGGTAGTAACGATAGGGAGATGCCTAATAGAAGTTTGGCTAAAGTAAGGAATTGTTTCGAGGTAGATTTCCGGCAAACCCCTGATAAAGTGAAACTTTAATCAGTGGGGGGGTGTTCATCCCCCACTGATTATTAGTTGAAGCAATCGGGCTTTTACGGGCAGCCCGCCCCCCACCCACCTAACTTCTTTGCTTCCGCTGAATTTTGAGGTGGGGTCTTACTGCCCGTTAATGCGGGATAAAGTATAAAAAAAGAACAGCAATTAATGCTGTTCTTTGCTAGTGATGAATTGTTGTAAATCAAAAGGAGTTATCGCTTGGATAAATTCTTTTGAGATAAGTGTTTGAACAAGAGTACTCTCAGAAATAGAAGCACCTGTTTTCTTTTCATAAGCTTGTTTTAATAAATCAAGTTTTTCAGCCGTTTCTTTCGGTAATTCAATTGTTAAAGTGTTCATAATTTCTCCCCCTTACTATTAGAGTACCACTACAATATAGGAGAGACAAGAAAAGAGAATGTGAAACATAAAAAAGGTTACCATTTATAAATGGTAACCTTTTTTATGTATAAGAGTTATTAAGCAATACCGATATACTTTAAAGTTTTTGATGGAGTACTATGATCAAAGAAGTGTTGTAAAAATGCGATATCAACACCTGATTTGTATGCACAATATCCCCAAGTTTTTCGAAGTGTATGTGAGCTAATCCCTTCTAATCCAACTTCTTTTGCAGCTTTGTTTAAAATGTACCACGCATGTTGTCTCGTAATAGATTTTGTTCCTTTTTGAGACTTTAACAATGGTTCATTACGTTTCCAAGTTTTACGTTCTTTCATATAGTCTTCGATCGCGTGCTGTAAGTCTTCATTTACAGCGAACCATTTATGTTTCTTTACTTTTTCATTGTAAAATAAAATGGAATGGCGAACATTTTCATTTTCATCGATTACATCACTAACTTTTAATTGTAAGATTTCGCTTACTTTTAAGCCAGAATTTACAGCTAATACGAATAATAAGCCATCACGTTTCGAAGATTGTAAAAGTATATTTTTGATAGTTTCTAATTGTTTTTCGTTTTGAATAGGTTGTCCTGCTTGTTTCATTTCACGCACTCTCCTCTTTTATATGTGTAAAGGAAAGGATTAACTTGTTTCTTACTATAAAGGGAGAGTGTGAATTTCATGTGAACTCCTAGTGAAATTAAGACAAATTATTTGACTTCTTTTACTTTTTGTAAATTAAAGTAGAATACAACACTATTAGTCGTATTATATACACCGTACTCGGCATGGTGGAGGTCTAAAATATTTTTAACAATAGATAATCCAAGACCAGTACCACCAGTATGACGGCTACGCGATGCATCTAAACGATAGAAACGATCCCAAATTTTTTCAAGACTTTCTTCTGGAATAGGGTTTCCTGTGTTTTCGATTTCAACTTTTACTGTATCTTCCATTTCCATAACGGAGACTTGTATTTTTTCTCCATCTGGTGTATAGCGAATTGCATTGCTAAGTAAATTCACAACTACTTGTTCAATACGACTACGATTCGCTTTCACAAATATAGAAGGGTCTACATCTATATTCACTTGTAAATGCTTTTCCTCCATGCTAAATAATAACTTTGTATAGACTTGTTGAATTAATTCACCGATTGAGAACGTCGTCATATCTAGTTTGTACGTACCTGATTCTAATTTTGCTAATTCTAACATTTCAACAATAAGTCTGTTCATATTTTCAGTTTCTTCTAAAATAACATCTGTGTAATACGTCGTATCTTTACTAACGCCATCTTTAATTCCCTCAGCGAAACTTCTAATTACACTGAGCGGTGTTTTTAATTCGTGTGATACACCAGAAATGAATTCTTTTCGCGTTTTTTCTAATTGACGTTCACGTTCAATATCTTGTTGTAATTTTGTATTGGCAACATTTAATCGATCGATTCGGTCTTTTAAATTTACAGATAACGTATTAATACTACCGGAAAGCCCTCCAATTTCATCGTCTGCTGTTACAGGTAATTTTTCGCTAAAATCAAAATTGGCCATTTTCTTTGTAACGCGATTCATTTTAATTAATGGTTTCACAATGATTTTTGAGTAGTAGAAGGATAACAAAATAATTACGAGAAATACGATGATTAAGGCATAGACATAATAATCTTTCAAAACGAGCATCGCTTCATTAACAGGTTGCAAAGATGCTATCGCAAAAGCATATTCTGTAATCTCTCCATTTTCTATAATAGGTTTTACAAAGATACTATTCTTTATATTCTCCCCGCTATCTATTATATAAGTGTTTAATTGCTGCGAGTTAGCAGTGCCATTTCTAATAAGCTCTGCAAAATATTGAACGGCTTGTAATGTTTCAATATCATTTGCAAGACGAACCTCCGCTTTCGATGGAAGCTGTAACTTAGAGATCGTACCAGTAAACTCAATTTGAGTAACAGTTTTGTATCGGTTTGTAAGTCTATTTTTAGAAGGGTTACCATTAATAGATGAAAAATCTGAATTGGTATATTCGTTTTGCCATCTATTATAATTTGTTGTCAATTTTATTGGTGTTATTGTATTGTTTTGTAGTAAACCGACGACGTTTATCACATCGTCTTTTTTCAATCCTAAGTTTTCGAATTTCTTATATTCTTCGGGTGTTAAAAGATTATTGAGCGGAATGGAATATGTTTCATTATTTTTAGGATTAAATACATCAATATAGTAATTGCTGTCGCTTTTAATAATGCCATTCGCATTTAAAAATTGCATGTCAGCATTTGTTTTATCATGAAATTCTTGTTTTAGTTTTCGAATTTCTTCATAACTTTTATCACTTTTATCACTTTTTTCGTAAGCATCTACAAACTTCTCAAAAGCAGTTTGTACTGTTTTTACTTTTTTATTAATATAAAATTTCTCTAAAAATAGAGATTGTCCTAGGAAAAAAAGGAGGAATATGATTGTAAATAATGTTGATGTTAATAGAAATAGTTTAAAGACGATACTTCTGTTTTTCACTGCGTCACCTCTTGTGAGAAATACTGTAAATGATTTCTTTATTATAACAAACGTTACAAAAAAGTAGAGGAGAAAATCTGTCTCTTCCGAAAGTAGTTTTTTATAAAAAGTCACATAAAAAGAACTCGACAGACGTATGACGAGTTCTTTAATGTATTATTGTTGAATTGCTGCATCTAAAGCGATTTCAATCATTTCGTTAAATGTAGTTTGACGCTCTTCAGATGTTGTTTCTTCACCAGTGAAAATGTGATCGCTTACTGTTAATACAGATAACGCATTTACACCGTATTTCGCTGCTAATGTGTAAAGCGCAGTTGTTTCCATTTCTACTGCTAGTACACCGTAATCTCCAAGCTTTTTAACCATGTCCATGCTTTCGCGGTAAAATACATCTGCTGTTAAAACGTTACCAACACGAACGTGTAGGCCTTTTTCAGTTCCAGCATCGTAAGCTTTCTTTAGAAGATCGAAGTTTGCAGCTGGTGCAAAATCAAATCCTGGGAATGTTAAACGGTTCATATTAGAATCCGTACAAGCTGTCATTGCAATAATAACGTCACGTACTTTTACGTCTTTTTGAATGGCACCGCAAGTTCCAACGCGAATTAAATTTTTAACTCCGTAGCTTTGGATTAATTCGTTTACATAAATAGAAATAGAAGGAACACCCATACCTGTACCTTGCACAGATACACGTTTTCCTTTATAAGTTCCAGTGAAACCTAACATACCACGCACGTTATTATAGCAAGTAACGTCCTCTAGAAATGTTTCAGCAATATATTTTGCACGCAATGGATCACCAGGTAATAGAATAGATTCAGCAATTTCGCCTTGTTTTGCTTCAATATGTACACTCATGAAAAGTCCTCCTTATAATGTATTGATAGAAATCAATATCATTTGCATTATACACTACGAATCCTTTCAATTAAAATCTTTTTATTATTTGTAATATGTGCAAAACAGAAGGATTTCATAAATTGTCATCTAGAATATATATGTAAGAAGTTTTGTATGAATAGAGACTATAAAAATGGTAGGTGATGTTTTGAAAAATCTTGTCATTGGACTCGTTGCTTTGCTATTTGTTGTAGTAGGCGGATTTTACATAAAAAAGTATCAAGAAACTACAGAGACTGTAGGTGATGTTCAGGAAGTAAAATGGGATGTGTCAAATGGAAAAGGAAATGAGAAAGCAGATATTGTGTTTCAATTATTAAATAATAAAAGTAGCGAAGTGCGTGGTGTGAATGATCAAATTCGGGCAGTTATTGTAGACGGACAATTAAAACATGTACAACAAATGAAACCTACATTCGCAGGAAATGGATCATATAAGGTATCTTCTAAAATAGCGAAAGATGAAGGATATACAATATTTTTATATGAAGACAAAAATAAGTCTGTGCAATCATTTGCGAAGAAAGATTTTGGGAAGGAAATAGAGGCGAAAAATAAGAAAAAAGTAAAATTTCCAATCGATAGTGTACTTACAAAAAAAATAGGGGAGTATGAAGTTTCTCTTTTATTCGGTGCACTGCATCCGAATGAGCCAGTGACGTTAACATTTCAATTTCAAGCGAAAAAGGGTGAAAAATTGAAATTACATTCAGAGAGAGGAGAAGTGGAGGCGCTCTATATTGTGGACGAAACGAGAGAAAATTTTTTATATGCAATCCCTGTTGATACAGATGGACAATTACAATACCGTATTACATTTCCTGCTGAAGGAACGTACAAAATATGGGGAGATTTCTATATAAATGGTAAGAAATATGAAAAAGAATTTATTGTACAAGTTCAAAAAAGGAAAAACAGCTAACTATTTAGCTGTTTTTTCTTTTTCCTATTAATTTTGTTACAGAGAGCATTGTAATTGGTAAAGAATGATTCTTTCTAAATGCTAAATATTTACCGCTCCATGCTGGTTTATATTTTTCTTTAAAATGTCGTAACCCGCTGAAACTATATGTGTAACGAACATTATTAAAGATGGCAGCAGCAACCCGTTCAGACCAGAAAGATTGTGTCGATAAACCTACATTTGAAAGTGGTGCCATACCAATATTAAAGGAGTGGTATTCATTTTCTTTTGCCCACTGGAATAGGTGGATGAAAATTGCATCCATAATGCCGCTAGGCGCATCTGGATAATAGCGCATTAAATCAACAGACAATGATCCGTCTTGATATACGGGCATAAATGTCGTGAATGCAATGATTTTTCCATCTGCATCAGATAATGTAGCGATAGGAGCACGGCTAATATATTCACGATCAAAGTATCCGAGTGAGAAACTTTTCTCTTTTTTTCCACCGAGCCACGCATCTGAAACTTTTCTTAATTCTTCAAATAGTTCATCTGAGAACGGCGGCTGGTGAATAGAGAATGTATAGCCTTCTCGTTCAAAACGGTTGAAAGTTGCTCGCATACCGGCACGTTTTTTTCCTGTTATTGTAAATGTGTTCAAGTCAACGACAGCCTCTTCACCAAGCTTAAAGAAGTTGTAACCAAAATCATGATATAAACTCATCCATTTACTTTCGATTTGGTAGAATACACAAATGTATCCAAATCGGTCAGCTTCAGCTAAAAACTCTTGTAACACAGTACGGTAGGAGGAAGGATCTCCAATTGGATCACCTAGCACAACAAGACGTTTTCCAGTTATAGAGAAGAGAAGGAGCGCTTTCCCATCACTACTAAAGAAGAATTGTTTATCACCTAAAAAACCTAAATGACTAAGTACATTTCCACCATGTTCATCTAAAAAGTTTTGCAATCTTTTATCGTTAGCTGGTTGCCCGGGAAATTCATTTCGATAACGATTAGCAATGAGTGAGCCAATCAGTAAAAATGTAGGAACGAAAAAGGCAGCTGCTAATGCACTTCGTTTTACTTGCGTAATATTACGAACGACAAAATCAGGTTTAAAAGCTTCTTTTGCACCTGCAAATAAAATCCCTAAGTTTTTATATAAATATAAAGTTATAAGTAAGAATATAAAAACTTTTACGATATCAGAAAGTGAGACTTCCATTTTCTCGCGTACAAATCTTTTACGAAGCATATATAATACAGCGAGTACAATTAATAAAATAAACGTTTCTTCAATATCAATCCCTTTTAGCGTATTAAAGATAGCTGCTCCGATTAAAGAAACAATCGTCATATAGTAAGAACGCTTTGTTCCATAATATATGCCTCGTGAAAGGATTAGGAGGAGAATACCGAATGTTAGTGATAAGCTAAAAGAAAATTGAATAAGATGTTTTGGAGCTAGAATATGTAAGGCGTGTGCTCTGTTTATACTTGTCGGTAGAATGGTCGATAAAATAACCATTAATCCAGCAAATACTGTTAAAGCAGCAGAGGCCCATGAACCTAGTTTTCCTAGAAAATCACGCTGCAAAGTCCATATAACACCAGTTGTTTCTAATGCAGGCGCAATAAAAGGTTTGTCTTCAAACTTTTTAATGGCCACGCCTGTCATTTCAAAAGCTGCAAAAATAAGACCGAGGCAGAATGGTAAAATGTAATAGACGAGGCGATATAATAACATAGCAGGTAGTAATACGCCTGTATCAATGCCATATTGTCCGAGCCCAGTTAAAAAGACAAGGTCAAATGAACCAAGTCCACCAGGTACAAGACTAACAACACCAGCTAAAGCAGCAATGACATACACACCTAAAAACTTTTGAAATTCGATATCAATGCCAAATAATATTAGTATGACGTACATAACAATGCCAGCAGATACCCACTCAACTAATGAAACTAATGAGTATAAAACAGTTGGATTTTTCTCTTCTTCTCGTTCATCTTGTCCTTCGGTTTGCTTTGGTTTTCTATTTTTTAGTTTAGAAAAGCCGATGTATATAGGGACGAAAAGGGCGAAGAAGATCAAAACAGGCCATAGCCACGGTTTTTCATGCAAAATAAAACTTGTGTCTAATATCCCAATAAGGCCGAGGAATGAAAGAATAGCGAGTCCGTTAATAAAAGCAGTTGTCATCCAGGCGATACTTTTAATCAGCTTGCCATTTTCTTTTATGTATGGACGATAAAGCATCGTACGTACACCCGCTCCAACGAGACCACCAAATCCAATAAATCCATTTAAGGTATTAGCAATCCATGAGATACGAAAAATCTTTTGGACAGGTATATCAGCTTTTAAATAACGAAGCATAACATAGTCGTAAAAGAACATTGTTGATACGGCAAATGCACCAAGTGTAATTGCTAAAAAGACTCCTCCGGTTGGAATGTTTTTAATTGTATTGATTGCTTCTAAAAAAGAAATGCCTGCTAATTCTTTTTTTGCTTGAAAGAATACAATGGTTAATACAACAAATGGGAAGATAATTTTCCCGATTTGTAAGAAACGTTTCCATGAAAACGACATAAATACAACTCTCCTTGTATAAGAAAACTGAGACAATAATATTATTATGACAAACTTCAAGAAAAATAAAAAGGTAAATTCCTGTATGAGGAAGCTATTTTTTTATAGGGATTATATTTAAAAGAGTATTTCGTTTGTCAGAAAATTAAGTTAAAATAAATTGAAAGAAGGAAGAGAGGGGAAGTAGATGATTATAATAGGTTATGCGGGATATGAGCTAGAGAAAGCAAAACCTAATACATCAGAAGATTTCTTTAATAGATCTGAAGTGACATATATATTAAATGATAAAGAAAGAACCTTTTCTGTTTTATATGTTCGATATTTTGAAGAAGTTTTACAAGAAATTACTCCTTTTGAAGGAAATCCGGTATGTAAAGTAGAAAATCAAGACATATATTTGCGGGATATTGTAGCGATCTGTTGTTTACTGAAAGAGAATGAGCTTCGCATGCAAAAACGTTTGTATTTAAATAATATAGAAGAATTCCAACAATATTTTGATGAGGAAATAGTCGTGAAAGTACAAGAAATATTGGCTGAATTACATAAAAATAAAAGAGTAGAAATAGCGTGAACTGGCAAAGGAGAGGGAAAAATGTCTAATCTAATGGTGGAAAATCAAACAGAACAAGTTTCTATGTTTTTAGAAGATGTTATTCATTTGATAACCAATTATGTAAATTATCATACGTTGCCTTCTTTATTAGAAGAGACACCGGCAGGAAACGAACAATATTATAAAGGGTTATTAGCGTCAATAAGACGTCTTCTCGTTTTTTGTGAAGAAGGGCATGATGCGTGTTTTGTTTTGTTAAATAGCCAGCCATTTCGAAAGACAGCAGCTGAAAAGATTTTATATAAAATTTATCATCAAGTAATTGCAGAGTTTTTTTCACCAAAGAGTGATCATTGGTATGAAAATAGTCGATCTGCTTATACAGGGAAAAACTCCATCGTTTTTCAACAAACGCCACCTGCATCTATAGAGCAAGTAATGAAGAATTTAGAAGGTAAATTTCAATTGATGCGTGAAGAACTAGAATATTATGAGACGGATTACCAAACAAAGATGTTACACAAATATTAATTGTGAAAAAGAAGCTAAGGGTACTTAGCTTCTTTTCCTTTTGCACAGTTATATAAGGGATTTCCTTTGAATATATTTAAGGGGATAGCATTAAGGAGGTGTAACATGAGTCAGCAAGGTGTATTCACAGATTACTTTCATGAAGTAGAAAGCTGGTGTGAAAGTGTTCTTCACGTATTAGATAGCCGTGCAATGGAAGTGTATGATGTCCATATGCTTGCTTATAAAATTCAAACGTTATTAGATCGTATGAAAGAGCATGAGTATGATACAGATGCAGAGTTTATGTATGAAATAAGTGATGATGTAGAACATATTCAGCATCATTTGCAGGAAGTATTCGTGCAGGGAGAAGAGGAATATGAACTATGTGAAAGAGGGGATAGTGAACGAGCTGTTCCAATTGGAGGGCATACACTCCCGCCACTACCATATCCATATAATGCGTTAGAACCGTATATTTCTAGAGAAATTATGATGTTACACCATGATAAACATCATCGTAGTTACGTGGAAGGATTAAATAAGGCAGAGAAGATGATGGAAGAAGCGAGAAAAACAAATCAATTTGATTTAATTAAGCATTGGGAAAGAGAAGCTGCTTTTCATGGATCAGGTCATTACTTGCACACAATATTTTGGAATAACATGAAAAAAGGTGGCGGCGGAAGTCCAAGAGGGGCTCTTTCACACCGGATTGAACAAGATTTTGGAAGTTTCTTGCGTTTTCAAAAACATTTTACAGAAGCAGCCTCTAAAGTGGAAGGTTCAGGATGGGCAATTCTCGTTTGGGTTCCGCGATCGGGAAGATTAGAAATTTTACAGAGTACACTTCATCAATTATTTACACAATGGGATACGATACCGCTCCTTGTACTAGACGTGTGGGAACATGCGTATTATTTACAATACCAAAATCGAAAAGATGAATATATTAAAAATTGGTGGAATGTTGTAAATTGGCCGGATGTAGAAAAAAGATTTGAAAGTGCAAAACAAATAGAATGGACACCTTATTAGACGCAGATTCTCTGCGTCTTTTTTATTGGTAGGAGAGGGAGATTTCGTTCATATTTTAAAAGGCCAAGCATACACTTGTACAAAAAGTGCCAAAAGGACGTGGGGGGAAATATGAGACGAATTTGTGTAATCATTACGCTTCTTATTATGTACGCAAGCGTTATACCAATTCCTACATATGCAAAGATGACCAGCAATGTTAGTGCTCGAAATGCTGTATTAATGGAGCAACAGTCAGGTCGCGTATTATACGGAAAAGCAGAACATGAGCCGCAAAAGATTGCTAGTATAACAAAAATTATGACTGCCTTGTTAGCTGCTGAGTCAGGAAAAATGAAAGAAATGGTCTCGGTTAGTAATGAAGCAGTGAGAGTAGAAGGCTCAGCAATTTATTTGAAGCCTGGACAGAAAGTAAAATTAGAGGATTTAGTATACGGACTCATGCTTAGATCTGGTAATGATGCAGCACAAGTAATTGCTGAAAATGTAGGAGGGAGTATAGAAGGGTTTGTATATTTAATGAATGAAAAGGCGAAACAAATTGGAATGAAAGATACTCACTTTTCAAACCCACATGGTTTGGATGGAGATGGATCCCATTATTCGTCGGCCTATGACATGGCACTTTTAACAAGGTATGCAATGGGGAACGAAACCTTTAAGAAGATTTTTGGGACAAAAACGTATAAATCAGATTCGTGGGATTATCCGTGGAAAAACAAACATAAACTTGTGACGTCTTATTATGAATTTGCAACAGGAGGAAAAACGGGTTTTACGAAGAAAGCAGGACGGACGCTTGTTACAACAGCATCAAAAGATGGACTAGATTTAATTGTCGTGACTTTGAGCGCTTCTAGCGATTGGGATGATCATATGAATTTATTTGATAAAGGTTTTGAACGTTTCAAACAAACAAACGTTGTAGGACAAGGAGCTCTTGCTGAAATAACTGAAAAGAAATATGCCAATCATGTTTATACGAAAAATAGTTTTGCGGTACCTTTAACTGAGCAGGAAAGAAAGAATGTCGTATTAAAAGTTGAACTCGATAAAAGTGCGAAACTTAAGGATGGAGTAAAGGTTGGAAAGACAGAAATTTATGTTGGCAATGAGAAAGTTGGAGAACGAAATTTATTTTATAGTAAACGAAAGTTAGTAGCTACAACGGGAGTGTATTGGAATAATGTGAAAGAAATTTTTTCTCATATGATAGGTGTTGGAAGCGATGGTTAATCTCGTATGGGTAGCGATGGCAGTCATAGGGATTGTATATGCCATGATAAATGGAACGATGGAAGCAATCAATAAAGCAGTATTTGATGGAGCAAAAGACGCAGTAACAATTTGTATAGGGCTCATTAGTGTTTTAGTATTTTGGCTCGGTTTAATGAAAGTTGCAGAGGAAGCAGGGTTGTTAAAAAAGTTAGTGTCACTTTTTATGCCGATAGTAAAAAGATTGTTTCCAGAAATACCAAAGGACCATCCGTCAATGGGATTTATTTTATCGAATATGATGGCTAACTTTTTTGGGTTAGGTAATGCTGCGACCCCTCTTGGTATAAAAGCGATGGAACAATTGAAAGAGTTAAATGGGGGAAAGGATTCGGCGAGCCGTTCTATGGTGACGTTTCTTGCGTTAAATACATCAGCGATTACTTTAATTCCTACTACTGTCATTTCGATTCGAATGACGTATGAATCAGCGAATCCAACTGAAATTGTTGGGGTAACATTCATTGCACAAGTACTCTCTATGATCGGAGCGATTTGGATTGATCGCTATTTTTACCGAAGAAGGAGTAGGAAGGGGCGGAAAAAATGAGTATTGTTAATACGATATCATTATGGGTAATCCCTTGTGTAATTGGTTTTATCCTTTTATATGGAACGATAAAGAAAGTGCCGACGTATGAATCGTTCGTTGAGGGGGGGAAAGAAGGGATTCAAATTGCAATCTCTATTTTACCGTTTATGGTTGGAATGCTCGTATCTATTTCTATATTTCGAGCTTCAGGTGCATTGGATGCAATGATATCAGTAATGAAGCCGATGTTAGATTTAATTCATGTCCCAGCAGAAATTGTTCCACTGGCACTTATACGCCCTATTTCGGGCTCTGCTGGTTTAAGTATTACGACCGATTTAATTGCCACATATGGACCAGACTCATTCATTGGGCGATTGGCTTCTACGATGCAAGGGAGTACAGATACGACTTTTTATATTTTAACAGTATACTTCGGAGCTGTTGGAATTAGAAAAATGGGAGATGCATTAAAAGTAGGACTTTTTGCTGATTTAATCGGAATTATTTGTTCGATTGTGTTTGTTTCTTTAATGTTTAAGTAATACTATTCATTTTTTATGCTATTTCGCTTATAATACGTATACGACCACTATTAAGGTGTTGCTTAATAGTGGTTTTTTTATGCGGTATTTTTGACAAAATAATGAACTTTTATTGTGAGCAATATGAAAAATATGGACAATAATAAAAGGTAAAACCATGATTTGACCTTTATATGTTTATTATCATCGCTATGTTGTTTAAGTAAGAGGAAGCGAAAAGCCGTTAAGCGTATGCGGTTGCCAAGTCTTTCTAATGTAAGGTAAGATAAATTCGAGGTGAAAAAAAGAAATGGAACGATTACAAAAAGTGATTGCGCAAGCAGGTATTGCATCGAGAAGAAAGGCTGAGGAATTAATTCAGCAAGGAAAAGTGAAAGTTAACGGAAAAATAGTGAAGGAGTTAGGAACGAAAGTAACTCCTCAAGATAAAGTAGAAGTGAATAACATTCCTCTTGAAAAAGAAGAACCTGTTTATTTTTTACTATATAAACCAACTGGCGTAATTTCAAGTGTATCAGATGATAAAGGAAGAAGTGTTGTAACAGACTTTTTCCCGGAAATTACACAACGTTTATTCCCAATCGGACGATTAGATTATGATACGTCTGGCGTATTATTAATGACAAACGATGGGGACTTCGCAAATGTATTAATGCACCCTAGATATAAAGTTGAAAAAACATATGTTGCAAAAATAAAAGGTCCTCTAACAGGTGAGAAAATTCGCATGTTAGAACGCGGTGTTATGTTAGAAGACGGAAAAACAGCACCAGCGCGTGTGAAAATCATTTCTTGGGACAAGCGTAAAGAAATGGCGATTGTACAATTAACAATTCATGAAGGTCGTAACCGTCAAGTACGTCGTATGTTTGAAGCTTTAGACTGTAAAGTAGTGAAACTAAAGCGTGAACGCTACGCCTTTTTAGAAGTGGGTAGCTTGCGACCTGGTGATGCAAGAGAATTGACACCGCATGAGGTGAAACAATTACGTGCATTGGCTTCTACAAAGCCTCGCTAATCGATATTGTGAAACTTTCACCAGTGGAATGCTCCGCTGGTGATTTATTAAAAATACATATATTCATCACTCGTCGAAGAGAGGGGAAACAATATGAAAAAAAATCGCTTATTATTTCGCGTTATTATTCTGCTCATTTTAAGCGGTGCTGTAGGATTTACACTTTATCAAGGATATTTCTCTAAAGAAGAGAAAATGGAAATTGGAAAAGAAGCACCTAACTTTGTTGTGACAGATTTAGAAGGAAAGAAAATTGAGCTAAAAGATTTTAAGGGAAAAGGTGTATTTTTAAACTTTTGGGGTACGTGGTGTAAACCTTGTGAGAAAGAAATGCCTTATATGAATGAACTATATCCAAAGTATAAAGAAAAAGGTGTTGAAATCATTGCGTTAGATGCAGATGAAACGGATATTGCTGTTAAGAATTTTGTGAAACAATACGATCTTAAGTTCCCCGTTGCAATCGATAAAGGTGGAGAAATTATAAAAACGTATGGAGTAATACCATTACCAACAAGCTTCTTGATTGATAAAGATGGTAAGGTGATTCAAGAGATTAAAGGTGAACAAACGAAGGAACAATTGGAGGAGTATTTAAAGAAAATCACTCCGTAATAAAGAAAACCTTTACATACAAGGCGCTTACCTATAGTGCCTTCGGTTTAAAAATTCTGAGTATTGCGGTAACTTGAGGTTAGAATATACAATAGTACATATAGATACAGGGGCGGTGAGAGTGTTGAAAGAAATTAAATGTGAATGTGGACATGTGAATCCGATAGGAACTGTTTTTTGTGAAGCTTGTGGGAAACCATTTGAAAGCAATGAAAATATAAAACTATTGGATATGCGCTATGAGGGGAGTGCTCGGAGATCTCTCACGCAAACAAAAACGATTATTGATAAAATTTGGAGCTTTTTCTCTTCTGTAAAAGTAGGTGTATGGCTCATTGTAATCACTTTAGCTGCATCGGCGATAGGGACTATTTTTCCGCAAGAAATGTACATAACTCCAGGAATTGCACCAGCTGAATATTATAAGCAAGAATACGGATTTTTAGGGCAATTATACTATCAATTAGGCTTTAATAATTTATACGGTTCATGGTGGTATATGATGTTAATTGCTTCAATTGGTATTTCTCTTGTGATATGTAGCTTAGACCGTGTCATTCCACTTTATAAAGCTTTAAAGAAGCAAGGGGTAAAAAGACACCCTAGCTTTTTAAAGAGACAAAGATTATATGGCACTGGTACACCGCAAGAGGGAGATTTTGAAAAAGTTCAAAAGAACTTAAAGAAAACGAACTATAATGTGAAAGTGGAAGACGGAAACGTTTTAGCAGAAAAGGGACGTTTCTCGCGTTGGGGTCCATATGTAAATCATATCGGTCTTATTATCTTTTTATTCGGTGCGATGCTTCGTTTTTTACCGAGTATGTATGTAGATGAAACGCTTTGGTTACGTGATGGTGAAACGAAAGAAATACCAGGGACGGATGGCCAATATTATTTAAAAAGTGAGAAGTTTATAAAGGAAGTTTATGATAAAAGTAAGGACAAGGAAGTTTTTGATGAAGCAATTGACCGTGTAGGTGATAAAATGATTGCGAAAAACTTCCAAACGAATGCCGTATTATATAAAGCGGTAGGTGAAAAGACAGCTGGACAAAAACCAAAATTGGAAAAAGTAAAAGAAGTTGAAATTCGAGTAAATGAACCGCTGAAATTTGATCAATTTGCTGTTTATCAATTGAGTTATAGAGAAAATGAATTTAAAAGTATGTCCTTCCGTTTGCAAAATAAAGAAAATAATCAAAAGTGGGGACCGATTAAAGTTGATTTAACAAACCCTGCAGAAAAATATGATTTAGGAAATGGTTATTCTTTAGAACTATTAAGCTATTTCCCTGATTTTTATTTTGATGAGAATGGAAGGCCAAATACAAAAACAAAATTACCAAACAACCCTGCATTTGTATTTAAAATGTTTACGCCTGAAACACCAGATGGTGAAGTGAGTTTTGTTGGTATTCAGCAAAATATAGAACCTGATGGGAATAACAAATATAAAATGTCGTTTGCAGGCGTGGAAATGCAAAATGCAACAGCACTTACTGTAAGGAAAGATTTAACACTTTGGATTCTCGGTATTGGAGGATTTATATTTATGGTTGGTGTCATTCAAGGAATGTATTGGAATCATCGCCGTATTTGGATACAACGCGTTAATGATGAATGGTGGATTGCAGGACATACGAATAAAAACTGGTTCGGTTTAAAGAAAGATATTGAAAGAGTACTAGAAGGTACAGCAATTCCGCAACCAAATGATAAAGTAGTCGATAAAAAAATTAGTTAAGGTGGGGAAACGCGATATGGTGCAAATAAGTAGTAACTTTCTCTTTACCGCATTTATTTTATATTTAATTGCCACTCTATTTTTTGGGGGAGCAATTAAAGAAAAGGGTCATAAATGGGCAAACGTAGGAATAACGATTACAATTTTAGGGTTTATTGCACAAACAGTTTATTTTGTAACAAGGTGGATCGCATCAGGTCATGCGCCAGTTAGTAACTTTTTTGAATTTGGTACGTTTTTCGGCATGATGCTTGTCGGAGCATTTATTGTCATGTACTTTATGTACCGCGTAAGTATAATCGGACTATTTGCATTACCAGTTGCGCTTTTATTAATTGCTTATGCAAGTATGTTTCCGAGGGAAATATCACCGCTTATTCCATCTTTAAAAAGTAATTGGTTACATATTCACGTGACGACTGCGGCTGCAGGACAAGCAATTTTAGCAATTAGTTTTATTACGGGCGTTATGTATTTATTGAAAAATGTAGATCAATCAGTGAAAAGTAAACGTACATTTTGGCTAGAGACGGTAGTATTCACACTTGTTTGTACAGTTGGGTTTATTGGAGTAACAACGGTATATTCTAGTATGAAATATGAAGCGAAGTTTCAATGGATTGATAAAAATGAACAACAAGTGGAAATGAAATACAATCTTCCGGCTTTAGTGGGACCGCATGAAGGGAAGTTACTGACAGAAAATAAATTAGAGCCGACAGTTGAAGTTCCGGCGATTGTAAATGCGAAAAAATTAAATACTGTTATTTGGTCAGTGTTAGTTGGAACGTTACTCTATATCGTATTAAGGCTAATTTTACGTAAACGAGTATCAGCGGCACTTCAGCCGTTAGTGAAAAATACGAATAGCGATTTGTTAGATGAAATAGGATATCGTTCTATTGCAATTGGATTCCCAGTTTTCACATTAGGTGCATTAATTTTCGCCATGATTTGGGCTCAAATAGCGTGGACACGTTTTTGGGGCTGGGATCCGAAAGAGGTTTGGGCACTTATAACTTGGCTCTTTTATGCGGCGGTATTACATTTACGTTTATCAAAAGGGTGGCACGGAGAGAAGTCAGCATGGTTAGCGGTAATTGGTTTTGCAATCATTATGTTTAACTTTATTGTAGTAAACTTAATTATCGCGGGTTTACATTCATACGCATAGAGAAATAAAATAGGAGAGTGTATGTCACTTTCCTATTTTATTTTTGTCAACTTTTCTTCTTTTTTGAGAAAAACATGACAAAGTAGCGGTTGATTTTGTAAAATGATGTCGAGGACATTATATACTGTTCAAAAAAAATACATAGTTTTGGAAAAAAATTGAACAAACTTTATTATTCTTGTGAAGCATAATATGGGAAGTGAAACATTTAGAAGATTGCTTAAATAAACGAGAATAGCGCAACATAATAGTATAGAAGGGTAGGTGTGAACCGTTGTGGTAAAAGTACGCAACGGGTAGAAATGGAAAATGAATCAAGAATTTTAATTGTAGACGATGAGGATCGTATTCGTCGTTTGTTGAAAATGTATTTAGAGAGAGAACAATACACAATTGAAGAAGCAGACAATGGTGATACAGCTTTAGAAATGGCGCTGCAAAATGATTATGATTTAATTTTATTAGATCTTATGATGCCGGGTAAAGATGGTATCGAAGTATGTAAAGGGGTTCGTGAGAAGAAAGCGACGCCAATTATTATGTTGACAGCAAAAGGTGAAGAAGTAAATCGAGTACAAGGGTTTGAGGTAGGAACTGATGATTATATTGTGAAACCATTTAGCCCACGTGAAGTAGTGCTTCGAGTGAAAGCGGTCTTACGCCGTTCTGTACCAACAACATTCTTTACACAAGATACAACGACAAAAGATGTTACTGTATTCCCTCATTTAACAATTGATAATGATGCACACCGTGTTACAGCAGATGGTAATGAGGTGAACTTAACACCGAAAGAATACGAATTACTATTATTCTTAGCGAAAGCGCCTGATAAAGTATTCGATCGTGAGCAATTGCTAAAAGAAGTATGGCAATATGAATTCTTCGGAGATTTACGTACAGTTGATACGCATGTAAAGCGTTTACGTGAGAAGTTAAGTAAAAAATCACCCGATGCTGCGAAGATGATTGTTACCGTTTGGGGAGTAGGTTACAAGTTTGAGGTTGTGAACGACTGATGCTTTGGAGAAGTGTAGTAGGGAAGTTATGGATGACCATATTACTTCTCGTTTCGTTCGTGCTTGGATTTGTTGCGATTTTACTTTCACAGTTTTTTAGAACATATTATGTTGATATGAGTGAAGCTAGGCTTCAAAAAGTTGCAACAAGTGTTTCAGAGTTAATTGAAGAAGGTGCCGATGTAAAAACGATTGAGAATATCGCATACAAATTCTCTGATCCACTTTCAAGGATCATTATTGTAGAAGATGGAAAAGAAATATCTTCTTCACCGAAACAAGAAGGATTAGTCACTCTTACAATGGACGACTTAAAAGAAGATAAAGAATTAGCGGCTGTGTTTACAGACAAAAAAGAAATTAAGAATAACATTAGAAAAGCCTCTAATAGTAGAAAGAATAAAAATACTGAAAATGATATTATGATTGTTGGAAAACCAGTACAGTCAAAAAATCAAAGTGCAGTGTTTGTATACGAATCTTTACAAGTGCCGATACAAGGTATGGAAAGAACGACTGATTTTATATTCTTATCAGCAGGGATTGCGATTATATTAACAACTTTCTTTGCATTCTTCTTATCTACTCGAATTACAGCACCGCTTCGTAAAATGCGTGAGGTTGCTTTTGAGGTATCGCGTGGGAAGTTTGATGCAAAAGCTCCTATGGTATCCCAGGACGAGATTGGTGAGCTTGCAACAGCCTTAAATCAAATGGGGAAACAGTTGAAGTTTAATATGAATGCCCTGCAGCAAGAGAAAGAACAGTTAGCTAGTATTTTAAGTAGTATGGCAGATGGGGTTATTACATTAAATCAAGAGGGTGAAGTCGTTGTAATCAATCCGCCGGCTGAACATTTCTTACAAGTTTGGCAAGAAGAAAAAGAGATAGAGCTCAGTAAAAAACTACCTTCTGAACTTGTTGAACTATTCCATCTCGTTGTAGAAAGCGAACAACAACAAGTGGTTGAAATTAATTTACAAAAAGGTAACTATGTAGTTCTTATGACGCCGCTTTACAATCAAACGAAAATTCGTGGGGCTGTAGCTGTATTGCGTGATATGACGGAAGAACGCCGTCTTGAGAAAATGCGCCAAGACTTTATTGCGAACGTATCACATGAACTTCGTACACCGATGGTCATGCTCCAAGGGTATAGTGAAGCAATTTTAGATGATATTGTGCAAACAAAAGAAGAAATTAACGAGTTTGTTCAAATCATTTATGATGAATCCGTTCGTTTAGGGAAACTTGTAAATGAATTGTTAGATTTAGCGCGTATGGAAAGTGGTAATGTAGAGTTACATATAGGTGAAGTTGATATTCATCCTTTCGTTGAAAAAATAGGTCGTAAATTCCAAGGAATTGCAAAGGATAAAGAAGTCGCGTTAACGGTTGATTTCAAAAATCCAATTGAGCAATACCCGTTTGATGCAGATCGTATGGAACAAGTATTGACGAATTTAATTGATAACGCAATACGTCATACGAACGCAGGTGGACATGTAACGCTTGTAATTGATACGAAAAATAATGGTCTTATTTTTGAAGTACAAGATTCGGGCGCTGGTATTCCAGAAGAAGATATTCCATTTTTATTTGATCGTTTCTATAAAGCTGATAAAGCAAGAACACGTGGGAAAAAAGGTGGAACAGGACTCGGGCTTGCGATTGCAAAAAATATTGTGCAAGGCCATGATGGGAAAATTGCTGTTTCAAGTGTCGTTGGAGAGGGAACTACATTCTCTGTATATTTACCGAATCGTATAATTTAGATATACGTTTTTAAAGTTGATAATGAATAAAGTTCTACTGTTGTTTATTTTTTTGTAAAATCAATTAAATAAATAATAGTAGAACTTTTTTTCTAACTTAGTCAAATGAAGAATGATGAGAGGGGTGTCGTAAAGCGATGAAATTATATACAAAAACAGGAGATAAAGGGACAACAAGTGTAATAGGCGGCAGAGTGGATAAAGATAATATCCGAGTTGAAGCATATGGCACAATAGATGAGGCGAATTCTCATATTGGATATGCGATGACTAAACTACAAGGCGGGTCTTTCGGAGATATTTACAATGAACTTGAAACGATTCAACATGAACTATTTGATTGCGGGGGAGACTTGGCGATAGTAGGCGAGAAAATTCCTTATAAAGTAAAAATTGAAATGGTCGAAAACTTAGAAAGTAGGATCGATTCGTATACAGAAGAAGCACCGCCACTAGAACGGTTTATTTTACCAGGTGGAAGCGAGTCGGCAGCTGCTATTCATATTGCACGTACAGTTGTAAGGCGAGCAGAACGATGTATCGTGTCCCTGCAAAAAGAAGGAGAAATAAATGAAGTTGTTCTAAAGTATGTAAATAGATTATCTGATTATTTATTTGCAGTAGCTAGAGTAATAAACGCTCGATTACAAGTAAAAGATGTAGAGTATAATCGCAGTGCAATCGTTTTTCGTGATAAGAAAGAGAAGGAAGTGGAGTGATTCACTTTCTTTTTTTGTATAGTTTTTTCTGTAATATACCAAAATAGAGAAGGTATGGTCGTAATTAGAAAACGGAGGATGTATATGAAAGCTTTAAAATATGGCGTCATGTTATTGACAGTACTATTTTTATCTCAATTACATGTGTACGCAGAGGGAAATCAATGGGCATGGCCTGTTGAAGGACAGATAAGTGATTATTTTGGAACAAGGCACGGAAAACACTACGGTATAGATATAGCGGCACCGATCGGCGCGCCTGTGTCAGCTATTCAAGAAGGTAAGGTAACAAAGTCTTATTATTCAAGTAGTTATGGAAACGTTGTTTTTATTAAACATGGAGAATATGAGGCTGTGTATGCACATTTAAATAAGAGATATGTAGTTCAAGGGGATTATATTTCAAAAGGAGAAATAATTGGAGAAGTAGGAAATACAGGAGAATCCCGAGGTGCACACTTACATTTAGAAGTTCATCAAGGAAGATGGACGATGGCAAAAAAGAATGCGATGAATCCATTGCTTGTTTTACATGAACAAAGAAATGAAGCAGTTTCTTCATCGTTATACGTCGTCCAAAAAGGCGACACTCTAGTTAGCATTGCGCGGAAATTTAGAATGTCAGTTAAGGAAATTCAAGAAAAAAATGGGTTGCAACAAGAGCTGATTTATCCAAATCAACAATTATATGTAAAGTAAAAAAAGAGCTAGTTAAAACTAGCTCTTTTTTACCAAAAAATAAAGACACATATAAATCCAGAAATAGCTAAGTAGCTATATAAGTAAAATACTTTCGCTCTTGTTTTTTCGTTTGTTCGAAATAGTACAATAGTCGGTTCAATTAAACCAATTGTCAAACAAAGTAAACCAAGAAGCATACAACCGATTGAAATAGAGTACAGGGCGATTTGTGGTCCTTGAAATGGAATCATCCATTTTAATAAAAATGCAATGAGTGCAGTATAGCAAATGCTGCCGATGTATTTATTCAACGGTGCATTAGAACGGAAACCAGGAAGCTTTTTTAAGAAAGAGCGGGAAACAACTTCAATTTGTAAAGTTGTATGCTCTTCTATTATTTTTTGAGCGTCTTTTCCTTTTTGGAAAAGGGATAATATCCAGTTTCGCTCACCTTGAAAAATAAATTGTGAAGTTGTCAAATAATGATCAACCTTTACTTTATTCCAACTCTTCCATGGATGACGCTCACATAATTTTAATTTACTTTCTGACTTTTTATCATACTGATAAATACTGATGCCATCTTCATCGAAAGCAGCATAGTATGTCTCGCTTGAGAATGTGCCTAAATCAATTGGACAGTAGAAAAGTAATTCTTTTTTTAAGTAAAAGTATTCTTTCCTTAAGTTTTTTTTCATTGTTTCTCGAATAGAGTGTCTCTTTTCTTTCTTCATGACATTTCCTCCATAATCCAGAAAATGTTCTTATCTTAACAATTCAACATCTTATCACTTTTAATTATATATGACTAGGGGATTCATAGGAGAAATGCCGAATACTAAAAAATATGGAGTGTATTGTAAAATATAATGAATGATTTTGATTATGTAAAATTAATAACTTATTTTTAATAAGTTACGATTTTTTTGTTCACAATACGATCATGTTGTTGTATAATGAAGTAGAAAATAGAATATCGGTCTATCTTCGGGGCAGGGTGAAAATCCCGACCGGCGGTGATGAACTATATGTGATTTTGTTCTAAGCCCGCGAGCCGTTAAGGCAGGATTTGGTGTGATTCCAAAGCCGACAGTACAGTCTGGATGGGAGAAGATGGAGGTTCAAGCGTTCAAAAAAGATAGGTATTTGAACGTCTGTTTGATGTGCCTTAAATTCTCCCTTTGTGTAAAACACAAAGGGTTTTTTCGTTCTATGAAAAAGTAGGCATAGCAGAACCTTTCCACTTTCCATGAGATGATCGATGGAAAAGGAGAGAGAAAGATGAAACAAAAAAACAGTGTAGTGCAGATGGTGAGTGTAGCAATGCTAAGTAGTATTGCATATTTACTGATGATGTTGGATTTCCCATTCCCAGGGCTTCCGCCATTTTTAAAAATTGATTTTAGTGATGTGCCAGCTCTAATCGCTGCGATTATTTTCGGGCCAGTTGCAGGGGTAATTGTAGAAGCGATAAAGAATATTTTACATTACGGGATTCAAGGGAGTTTAACGGGAGTACCAGTTGGAGAAATTGCTAACTTTATTGCAGGATGTTTATTTATTGGACCAGCAACTTTCTTATTTAGGAAGTATCGTACTGTTAAGAGTTTAACGACAGGATTAATGCTAGGGACAATTACAATGGCGCTCATTATGAGTGTATTAAATTACATCATCATATTCCCAGCTTACACTTGGTTTTTAAATTCACCAGCTATGTCTAGCGAAGCGATAAAAACAACGGTTGTAACGGCAATCTTACCATTTAATTTGATTAAAGGAATTGTTGTAACAATTGTATTTGTAGCGTTATTCTCACGCCTGAAAGTATGGGTATTTGCAAAAATGAAAAATGCATAAATATAAAATAAAACCATTAGTAGTATATAACTACTAATGGTTTTTTATTAAGGAGACTGACAATAGAAAACAAAAAATACCCCTCAAATGAATGAGGGGTATTTTTTGAAGTTAATAAAAGACTATTCGAATTTTAAAGCATCGCCGTCGAATGATTCGTCAGCAACTTTAATTGAGTCAGTTGGACAACCTTCGAATGCATCCATCATATCTTCAAGTAATACATCTGGAATTTCAACGATACCTTGGTTATCGTCTAATGTTACGAATGCAATACCTTCATCATCATAGTCATAAATGTCTGGTGCAGCAGCGCCACAAGCACCACATGCAATACAAGTATCTTTATCAACGATTGTATATTTTGCCATCTTTTTTCCCTCCTGATAATATGTATGTGAAAAGCTCGCCATAAAAATTATAACCTTATTGTAAAACGGTTTTTAAAACTTTTCAACATAAAATTATAATGATAATCCTTATCAATTAGAGTGTCAACTAATTTTTGCATTATGTCATAAGATTTTCAAAATACGTAAATGTTATTTCGTTTGGTACAATATAATATATACAAGTATATATTGCCCATATGATAAGTTTAATGAGTAACGGTAGATGGCGCAATCATATCAAAAGTAATTAAGTTAGATTGAAAGGTGGAAGCGGTAATGCAACTACAATATACTGTATTGTATTGTTTAAAACAATTGAATGGTGAAAGAACCGTTTCTTCTATTTATTATTTATTAAAGGGAAAACGTTCTTCGCAAACGTTACAAGATGGAAATATGTTCCGAATTTCTTTTTTGTTTGGAATATATAAATCGTTAAATAGAAATGAATATGATCGTGAAGTTGCAAAGTTGTTGCAAGCAGATTTGATTCAAGAAATACATGAAAATACATATTTGTTAACACCTAAAGGTAAAATGCAGTTACATACATGGGAGGAAGGGTATGCTTTTCCAGCCCATTTGCATGGTTTGCACTATGGTGAATTAGGTGAAACGTTTTGGAAAAGATTATCTTTAATTATTCAAACTGTATCTAATTTACAACAGAATAATACGAAGTTTATTCCTATTCAACAAGATACAGAAATAATGGTGTGGGTGAAGCGATTTTTAACAGGTATGCCGTATAGGCGAAGTGAATTGGCGAAAAGATTATGGAAAGAAATACATAATCTTTTAGGGAAATGTGATGTGATAGAAGCGACGATTGTAACATATAGATTAACAGGATATGAACGTATCGGTTGTACATTGCAGCAGTTAGCGGAAATTACGAAACGAGATATTTTCAGGGTATATTTCTTATTTTGGGGTACAATTCATTTCCTTATACAAGAAGTTCGCGATAAAGAAAATGAATTTCCGTTATTAGCTGAGATTATCTCTTATCCAAATGAGAGAGCTGAATTATTTAGTTTATCAACGAAAAAAACATATAATTTTTGGAGACAAGGGCGCTCATTAGAAGAAATAGCGACAATTAGAAATCTAAAGGTTGCAACGATAGAAGATCATTTTGTTGAAATTGCTTTGCGTGAAAGAGATTTTTCTATCGAGATGTTTATGGAAAAAGACAAAATAGATAAAGTAACAGAAGTAATTGATGCATTACAAACACGTAAGTTGCGTGAGTTGAAACAAGCTGTTGGAGAGGGTATCTCTTATTTTGAAGTTCGTCTTGTATTGGCGCGGATGGAGGGTATAAATGAAACTTGAGGAATATTTATATAGGTGGTTTGGATATTCTGAATTTCGTCCAGGTCAAAAAGGGGTAATTACAGATTTATTGGAAGGAAAAGATGTTATAGCGATGCTTCCGACCGGAAGAGGGAAGTCTATGTGCTATCAACTTCCAGGGCTCATGCAAGAAGGGACAGTACTTGTTGTCTCACCATTATTATCTTTGATGGAAGATCAGGTTACACAATTAAAATATGTTGTGAAAAACCGAGTGATAGCATTTAATAGTTTTCGGACATTACATGAAAAAAGAGAAGCAATGAAAAGGTTAGCTTCCTATAAATTTATTTTTGTTTCACCTGAGATGTTGCAGTCGGAATTGTTAATAAGAGAATTGAAGAAAGTTCATATTTCATTATTTGTTGTGGATGAAGCTCATTGTATTTCGCAATGGGGTTATGATTTTAGACCAGATTATAAAAAACTAAATGTAGTTATTGAAAATATCGGGTCTCCTACGGTGCTAGCATTAACTGCAACAGCGACGAAAGATGTACTCCGAGATATAGCAGAGAGTTTGAATTTGGAGAATGTGACGCAGCATGTGTATTCTATTGATCGTCCAAATATAGCAATGGAAGTACAATTTGTGGAGACGATAGAAGAGAAGAAAGAGGCGCTTTTGGAACAGGTGATGTATTTACAAGGGCCGGGGATTGTATATTGTTCAAGCAGAGCGTGGACAGAACGTTTAACGGAATATTTAAGAGGAAAAGGCGTTACTGGTGTCGCTTTCTATCATGGTGGTATGGAACATGAAGAGCGCATGTTAATTCAACAGCAGTTTATGAATGACCAGTTGCAGCTTGTAATATGTACAAGTGCTTTTGGTATGGGAGTAAATAAATCAAATACGAGATATATTATTCATTTCCACTATCCGACTAATATAGCTTCTTATTTACAAGAAATCGGAAGAGCTGGAAGAGATGGTGAACCTAGTATAGCTATTTTACTATGCAGTCCGTTAGATCACGATTTACCAATTTCAATCATTGAAGATGAATTGCCAAGCCAGTCACAAATACAATTTTTATTTTCTTTACTGCAGGAAAGAATGTTTCAAACGAAAGAATTACCAATAGAAGAGGTAGAAGAAATTTGTTATAATGCAGCAAGATTTAATGAACAATATTGGCGTTTCATCCGCTATCATCTTGAAAAGCTTGGAATCATACAACAGAGAAAATTAATATTAGAGAGCTTGTCAGATGAAATTATGACAAGATTAATAGCTGAAGTAGAAATCAGGCTACGTAATAAATATAGTGAGCTAGAAAACATGAAATCATGGATACAAGTGAAAGAATGTAGACGTGAATATTTGCTGCGACAGTTCGGTTACAGAAAAGAGGGCGAGTTAAAGAATTGCTGCGACTATTGTCATATTACAAAAACAGATTATAAAAAAAGACAAGCGCAACAATCGGATTTCGACTATAATTGGGAAACAGAGTTACAAAAGCTTTTCGGTCTAGAAAAGATGGGGGAATGATGAACATTCAAAGGCATAATATTGAAGATATGAGTCCGAAAGAAATAAGGTTGAATCTGTATATCACACAGTTCATTATTATCGGTATCGGTTGTTTACTAGCATATATACTATTCCGAGATATAAAGTCGGTGTATAGTCTGTGGAAATGGGAACCGGTGTCTATACTTATAATAGGTGGCTTGTTAGCGATTGGTATTGTGTTATTAGATTATGTTGCAATGCGAGTATTTCCAGAGTCTTGGTTTGATGATGGTGGTATTAATGATAGGATGTTTCAAGGGATGTCAGTTATGCATCTACTTGTTATTACATTCATTATCGGCTTTGCAGAAGAATTTTTATTTAGAGGTGTAGTGCAGACGCACTTTGGAATTGTAATAGCGAGTTTCGTATTTGCAGTATTACATATTCGGTATATAAAAAAGCCATTTTTGTTTTGTTTCGTCTGTTTCATTAGTTTTGTTTTTGGCTATGTATTTGAATGGACAGGAAATTTGTTTATAACAATCTTTGCACACTTTCTTGTTGATTTTATAATGGGGCTCCAATTAAGAAAATAAATGGAAGGTGGTGGTGAACAACATGAGAAGACGAATTCCTGATTTTGAAGAGGAATTAGAAGTTGAGCGAGTGGAAGAAAAAGAAGGTTTACCGCCGCGTAGTGAAATTCATAGAAATAAAGAGAAAAAACAAAAGTTTAAAATGAATCATATTTTCGTCCGAGTTTTAACATTTCTATTCATATTACTACCAATTAGTATTTTATGGTATACGGATAAATATATTCAGGTGAAAAGTGATGGTAATAACGCTGGAAAAAGTGCATTTGAGGTCATTTTCTTTGATTCAGCTAAATCTCAGTCCGAGGCATCATCTGAGAAAGTTGTCACACATACGGTGAAAGAGGGAGAAACCTTAGAAAGTATAGCGAAGCAATATTTTTCAGATGAAACTGGGATCGAAGTGATTAAAAAGTATAATGATTTACAAAAAGATGAAGTGAATGTAGGTCAAGAATTAAAAATTCCGATAAAAGATAAGTCCACGAAGCGAGAGAGTTAGTAAAATACTTACTATAAAAACTGGGAATTATCTTTATGAGGAAGGGAGTAAAAAATATATGATATGGATTATCTTATTAAGTACTCTCGTTTGTATTGGTATTATATTTCTTCTTGTAATGTATACGGAAGCAACGCGTAATACGGTGCTAGAACATACTTTAATATTTGAAGAATTTCCGAAAAGTTTTCAAAAAGTAAATATATTTTTTATATCAGATATTCATAGAAGGGGCATTTCGAATTCGTTAATTGAACAAGTAAAAGGAAAAGTAGATCTTGTAATTATTGGTGGTGATTTAGCGGAAAAAGGTGTCCCTTTATCGAAAATCTCTGCAAATATACAAAAGTTAAGAGCGATAGCTCCTGTATATTTTGTATGGGGAAATAATGATTATGAAATTGAATATCATGAATTGGATGCTTTATTATTAGAAAATAATGTGAAAGTTTTAGATAATACAAGAGTTGTATTTGAGTCTGAATTAGGAGAGAAAATTTGTTTGCTCGGTGTAGATGATGTTGGCTTGAAACGTGATCGTTTAGATTTAGCGTTGGCTGATTGTAAGGAAGATGGTTTTCGCATATTAATTAGCCACAACCCTGATATAATAAATAAAATGTCTGGAAAAGAACAAATTTCACTTGTGTTAAGTGGACATACACATGGAGGACAGATTCGATTATTCCCATCTAAAAAATATTTAAAAGGTGGCGTATATAAGCATTCAAATATGACTCTTTTTGTTAGTAATGGGTATGGAACAACGTTGGTTCCATTTCGCTTCCGAGCACCTGCTCAAACACATATTATTACGTTATGCGGAGGGAAATGATGCCAACTCTAAACGGAAAATATAATATAAAAGCTGTTTCGAATATAATTGGAATTCAACCAAGTACGCTTCGTGCATGGGAAAGACGATATCAAATGATTGCCCCAAAGCGGAATCATGCGGGGCATCGATTATATACAGAAGAGCATATTCAAATTTTGAAATGGTTAATGGACAAGGTTTCTGCCGGCATGATGATTGGACAAGCAGTTCAATTATTAGAAGGGAATCGTTTGCAGAATAATGTTCAAAATGAAATACATTACGATAGAGAAGTTGTTTTAGTGGACGATATACTACAAGCTTTGTTAAAATTTGATGAAATTACAACTTCTGCATTGTTAAACGAGGCTTTTAGTATTTATACAACAGAAAAAGTTATAGCAAGTATTGTTCTTCAAGTGTCAAATAAATTGTTAGCGTTAAAAAATAATAATGAAGTTACAATGGTGCAATTCCAATATGTCGTATCATTTTTACAAACGCGTCTAGGGATGGTATATCATAATGCATCATCGTTTTCTTCTATACACAAAGTTGTCGTGTTAGAAAGTAATATGTTGAAAGGGTTTGTTTTCTCAACGTATTTACGATTAAAAGGATATGATGTGATATATATTCGGGCAAGCTTAGCGGAAGATAGTATTTCGTTAGCTGTTGAGCAAATAAGACCTAAATATGTAGTAATCTCTTTTGATGACGGACGAGAACGGAAGAACGCAATGAGCTATGTGGATTTTTTGCAAGAAAAAAATGAGAACCTTTCTGTTGGAATTATAGGAGAAATAGGTGCTCGAGATCAGTTGAACATTCAAACAAGCCTAATTGGTGATACGAAAGAAGAATGGGATGATTGGTTAAACATGTTAGAATAGTTGTTTGAAAAGAACCATCTATTTTCTATTTCATATAATAAAAATTATATTCATTGGTTGCGTAGGGAGGGTATGATATGAGGCTGGAACGATTAAATTACAATAAGATAAAAATTTTCTTAACATTTGATGATTTATCTGAAAGAGGATTAACGAAAGAAGATTTGTGGAGAAATGCACCGAAAGTACAGCAATTATTTCGTGATATGATGCAAGAAGCAAATAAAGAATTAGGATTTGAAGCGGATGGTCCGATTGCAGTTGAAGTATTTTCTCTACAAGCGCAAGGAATGGTCGTAATTGTAACGAAAGAACATCAAGAAGCGGATACAGATGATGAGTTCCGTGACGAGTTTATTGAAATGCAAGTGACTCTAGATGAAAGCGAGCATATCCTTTATGAATTTGCTACACTAGATGACGTAATTAACCTGTCGAATCGTTTATATAACCTTGATGTAACTGGCGGAAAATTATATACGTGGGATGGGCGTTTCTATCTTTGGATGGAAGAAGAGGAGCAAATTCAATTACTGAAGGCAGATTTTATAGCTATTTTAGCGGAATATGGTAATCCGTCTACAGCAACTATTTATCGTCTAATGGAGTATGGTAAAGAATTAATGGCTTCTCAAGCAATTGAACAAATACACAATTACTTTGTGAAAAAACAAAACCTTAGCTAATATAACCTAAGGTTTTGTTTTTTTTATTGTACTTAAATGTATCTTTTCAAAGTGCTGTACATGAATAAAATAAAAAATATTTAAATATTTAAGTATTTTACTTTTCTAAAAGTAATAAAAGGACTATAATGATAGTGAAAACGCTTGCAACAGAAAATACTTTGTATATATTTGTTAGCGTTTTCTATTGCATTCCAAATTTAACGGTGTATACTAGGCAATGAAGGTTTACTAAACAAGTGAAATTACAGGGGGTTTACTTACTATGGTAGCCGAAAAGGGAACTCAAACAAAAACACAACAACAAAGGGAACAACATTTTGAACTATTGAATTCAACACAAATTGTTATCAGTGAAGCGTTAGAAAAATTGGGTTATCCAAACGAAGTATATGAATTATTAAAAGAACCAGTTCGTATGATGACAGTGAAAATACCAGTTCGTATGGATGACGGGACTGTTAAAATATTTACAGGATATCGTGCACAACATAATGATGCTGTTGGTCCTACGAAAGGTGGAATTCGCTTCCATCCGAATGTAACAGAAAATGAAGTGAAAGCACTTTCAATTTGGATGAGTTTAAAATGTGGTATTGTCGACTTACCATATGGCGGAGGTAAAGGTGGAATTATCTGTGACCCACGTGAAATGTCATTCCGTGAGTTAGAAAGATTAAGCCGTGGTTATGTACGAGCAATTAGTCAAATCGTAGGGCCGACGAAAGATATTCCAGCTCCAGATGTATTCACAAACTCTCAAATTATGGCATGGATGATGGATGAGTATAGCCGTATTGATGAATTTAACTCGCCAGGATTTATTACAGGTAAGCCACTTGTATTAGGTGGATCACATGGACGTGAAACAGCAACAGCGAAAGGTGTTACAATTTGTATTCGCGAAGCTGCAAAAAAACGCGACATTGATATTAAAGGTGCGCGCGTTGTTGTTCAAGGATTCGGTAATGCTGGTAGCTTCTTAGCTAAATTTATGCATGATGCAGGTGCAAAAGTTATTGCAATCTCAGATGCTTACGGCGCATTGCATGATCCAAATGGATTAGATATTGATTATTTATTAGACCGTCGTGACAGCTTCGGTACAGTAACAAAACTATTTAATAATACAATTTCAAACAAAGAATTGTTAGAACTTGATTGTGACATTTTAGTTCCAGCTGCAATTGAGAATCAAATTACAGAAGAAAATGCTAATGATATTAAAGCAAAAATTGTTGTTGAAGCTGCAAATGGTCCAACAACATTAGAAGCAACTAAAATTTTAACAGATCGCGGAATTTTACTTGTTCCAGACGTATTAGCGAGTGCTGGTGGGGTAACAGTATCTTACTTTGAGTGGGTACAAAATAACCAAGGTTACTACTGGACTGAAGAAGAAGTAGAACAACGTTTAGAAAAAGTAATGGTAAGATCATTTGATTCTATTTATGAAACAGCACAAGTTCGTAAAGTGAACATGCGCTTAGCAGCGTATATGGTCGGTGTTCGTAAAATGGCTGAAGCAAGTCGCTTCAGAGGTTGGGTATAATATTATATTGTGAGAAAACGTGATTCCTTTCGAGGGAATCACGTTTTTTTTGTTGAAGTATTAGAGTGAGGTGTTGTAAACGGGAAATGAAATGATGGAACGAGTAGAACAATTAGAAGAAAGGGTTAAGAGGTTAGAGGGAGAACTCGTAAAAACGAAGCAAAATCGAAAAGCAAGTACCGCTCGGGTGTTCGGAGAAGGACTATTGTTTTTAATATTTGGTGCGGTTGTAGTAGGGCCGATTATCGCTTTTATATTGGTAATTATTAATTGGTTTGTTGAAAAATAAAATAAAAACAAAAAGAACGCTTGTTCTACACGAACAAACGTGCTATACTCTCCTTAGATAAACAAAACGGAAATGATTTTAAGGAGAGATAAATGATGAAAATGACAGTAGACCAAAGATTTATGATGCCAGCAGATGTTGTAGAACGAGTGGAAGTATTAAGAAACAAACAAAGTAAGCGCGGCACATTATTACAATCAGTAAATAAATTTTTCGGTTTAGATACGAAAGAAGATTGTGTTTGGTTTTACGGTTTTTATGGAGTTGCTGTAAGTATTTTATTATTTATGGTGTTCACATCAAATATTTTCGATTTTCTCTTCGCGTAAGAAATATGCTATAAGGACATTGCTACCGAATACATATATAAAGAAGTAAGGTAATCTTCTGAAGCGGGAGTTGGTAGTAATGGCGATGTTTCCTATAGAGCGTAACTATATTGGATATGGAAGTTCACGACCGGGTATTCCTCTTTCTAAAGTAAGGTTTATTGTAAGTCATGATACGGGGAATCCTGGTAGCAATGCGATTGGGAATCGGGATTATTTTAATGAAATACAGCCGAAAGCTTCGGCACATACATTTATAGATGACAAAACGATATTAGAAATTATTCCTATAAATGAAGTTGCCTACCATGTTCGATATGGTGTGCCGACAGATAATGACTTATATGGATATGATGCCAATAAGGCTGCCATTGGAGTGGAGCTTTGTTATGGCGGTGATGTTAACTTTTGGGAAGCATATACCCGTTTTACGTGGTATCATGCGTATTTATGTCAAAACTTCGGCTTGAATCCGAAAAAAGATATCGTATCACATAAAACACTTGACCCAGCTAGAAAGATTGATCCTGAAAATGTATTAGGGAAACAAGGTATTAAATTTCAGCAGTTTTTAGCAGATGTCTATCGGATGTACGTTTCGTTTAGATGACAAATATATGAAAAATGAATACAATAAAGATAGGTGCCTACTGCTGTAAGTAGGTTTTTTCTTGTTTTTATAAATAGTGTATTGGTAGAAGACTAGGAGTGAACCGAGTATGCAGAAAGAAACAGCTATTATAATTGGAGGCGGTCCGTGCGGATTAGCAGCAGCAATTTCGTTGCAAAAGGTAGGGATAAATCCGTTAGTAATTGAAAAAGGAAACATTGTAAATGCAATTTATAATTATCCAACTCATCAAACATTTTTCTCCTCTAGTGAAAAATTAGAAATTGGTGATGTAGCTTTTATTACAGAAAATCGTAAGCCTGTTCGAAATCAAGCGCTTGCGTATTATCGCGAAGTAGTAAAACGTAAATCTGTACGTGTAAATGCTTTTGAACGAGTGGAGAACGTTCAAAAAGATGGAGAAGCTTTTCAGGTTGAGACGACAAAGCGTGACGGAAGTAGAGAAATATATATAGCGAAATATATTGTAGTAGCAACTGGATATTATGACAATCCAAATTATATGAATGTTCCTGGTGAGGAATTGAAGAAGGTAGCTCACTATTTTAAAGAAGGACATCCTTATTTTGATCGAGATGTAGTCGTTATAGGTGGGAAAAACTCGAGTGTAGATGCCGCTTTAGAGCTTGTGAAAGCTGGTGCGCGTGTAACGGTTTTATATCGCGGAAGTGAGTATTCACCAAGTATAAAGCCGTGGATTTTGCCAGAGTTTGAGGCGTTAGTCCGAAATGGTACAATTGACATGCATTTCGGGGCTCATGTGAAAGAAATTACTGAACATACATTAACGTATACAGTTGATGGCGAAGCATATACAATCCAAAATGATTTTGTATTTGCGATGACTGGTTACCATCCTGATCATAGTTTCTTAACAAAGATGGGTGTTCGGATTGATGAAGAGACAGGACGTCCAATTTATGCACAGGATACGATGGAAACGAACGCTGAAAATATTTTCATTGCAGGTGTAATTGCTGCTGGAAATAATGCAAATGAAATATTTATTGAGAACGGTCGATTTCATGGGGATGCGATTGCGCAAACCATTGCAACAAGAGAAATATAAAAAGAAGCTGTCGAAATAAACTTCGACAGCTTCTTTTTTAATCGTGCATAAACATGTTTTGGATTGCTTCATGAGAAGTTGTATTCTCTAATGCAACTAATAATTTAATACGTGCTTTTTGAGCGTTTAAACCGTATGTGAATACAATACCCATATCTTTTAATTGTTTGCCGCCACCTTCATATGAATATACATCTTGAACGATGCCATTGAAACAGCGAGAAACTAATACGACAGGAATTCCTTTATTTATTAGTCGCTCTAGACTAGGAAGTGTTCTTGGAGGTAAATTACCTTGTCCAAGCGCTTCAATAACAATCCCATCTACCGGAAGATTTTCAATTGCTGCTAACAATGTATCGTCCATACCAGCGTACGCTTTTAGAACGACTACATTTTTAGAAACCTTATTTACTGAATATGTTTCGTGATGTACTAAAGCATGGTGGAATACAACACAACGTTTTGTTACCATACCAATTGGTCCATACTGTGGACTTTGGAATGTTGCTACATTACTTGTATGTGTTTTCGTTACGTTTGTAGCGCAATGAATTTCGTCGTTTAATACGACTAAAACGCCTTTTTCGGCAGCTTCACTACTGCTAGCGACTTTTACAGCTGATAAGAAGTTATATAGACCATCAGCACCTAATTCATTGCTAGAGCGCATTGCGCCTGTTACAACGATCGGAATAGTTGCTTGTACTGTTAAATCTAAGAAATAGGCTGTTTCTTCTAATGTATCCGTACCATGCGTAATGACTACGCCATGAATGTTGTCTTGTTTTACTCTTTCATCAATGATGACTTGTAATTGTAACATTTCGCTCGGTGTCATATGAGGAGATGGTAGATGAAACACATCTTCAACGATTAAATCAACATCGCCTTCTAAATCCGGAATGAATTTTAAAAGAGGATTTTTTTCACCTGGTTGTACGACCCCAGTTTCTTTATCTTCCTCCATTGCAATTGTTCCACCTGTGTGTAAAACTAGGATTCTTTTCAATGCTTATACCCCTTTCAAGTAAAAAAATACATTTAGAACATAACATGTTTTGAGTAAATTCGACAATGGAAATGTATAAAAGTATGCCTCGAAAATGACAATAAAATGAAATGCTATATGTACGATGTATAAAATTACGAAACGAAATGTGCAAATACAGTATAGGAGGGAGCCATTACGTTGAAAAAGATGGAGAGAATGCTTATTCGTATATTAATAATACAATTCATTTGTCTTTCTGTTGTGCAATTGTTATTTATACATAAGTCATCAGTGAAATATTTATCTAAAATTGTTTATTATGAAGGTGTCATGGTAAAAAACAAAGCAGAAATCTTACTGGTGAATAGGTAGTTTTCATTTTCTTCTATGAAGGATTATGCTACAATAATTGAGGATTTAATGACGTGAAGCAAATGAGAAGAAGCAGGAGAATACCTGCTTTTCGTTTTGTTTTACAAGTGAAAAAATGAGGTGTTACAATGGATAAACGAATTTCAATTGCTATAGATGGTCCAGCAGCTGCTGGAAAAAGTACAGTTGCAAAAGTTGTAGCGAAGAAGCTTTCTTACGTTTATATTGATACAGGCGCAATGTATCGTACAATTACATATGCAGCCCTTGAGCAAAAAGTGGACATTGAAAATGAAGAGCAGTTAATGGAAGTTGTAAAAAATGTAAAAATTGAGTTTCAGCAAGGAGAAAATACACAACTTGTATTTTTAAATGGACAAGATGTTTCGGAAGTCATTCGTACACCTGAGGTGACGAATCGAGTATCAATTGTGGCAAAACATCGCCTTGTTCGTGAAGAAATGGTACGTCGTCAACAAGAGTTAGCAGAAAAAGGCGGCGTTGTAATGGATGGCCGTGATATTGGTACACATGTGTTACCAGATGCTGAAGTGAAGATCTTTATGCTTGCTTCTGTTGAAGAAAGAGCAGAGAGAAGACATTTAGAAAATATGAATAAAGGCTTCGATTCTAATTTAGAGCAGTTAAAAGAAGAAATTGCTCAGCGTGATAAATTAGATTCAGAACGTGAAGTTTCTCCTCTAAAAAAAGCTGATGATGCATTGGAATTAGATACAACTTCTTTATCAATTGAAGAAGTTGTCCAAAAGATTATGAGTATTGTTTCAGGAGTGTTTGCGAAATAAAGAAAGGGCATAGCCCCTTTCTTTTTTTATTTATGAAATGTAAAGGATACGTGAATTGTGAGTCTCTTTCCTTGACAAATAATCAGATTTGTAAGAAGTTAATAAAAGAAGGATAAAACTTTCAGAATATATTCGCTATTATATTTCAAAACATACTTTCTTCAAGATGATTTTGCTGTATACTATTTATATAGGTTTAATATATTTTCTAGTGAAATGTATGAAGCTTACGTATGTGATGATAAATTCTTAAACATGCAAATGAAAACAATTGTTTTCATTTCGTATATACATAAAAAATGCTTTGTCAATTCTGTAGGGAGGTATTTCCATGGTAGAGAAAATGAATGAAGAAGTTATGGATTCAAAAGAATTACAAGTTGGTGACGTTGTTACAGGTTCTGTAACGAAAGTTGAAGAGAAACAAGTGCTTGTAAATGTTGGATACAAAACAGATGGCGTAATTCCAATTAGTGAATTAGCTAACGTTCATATTGAAAAAGCAAGCGATGTTGTAGAATTAGATCAAATACTAGAATTAAAGATTATTAAATTAGAAGAAAATGATCTTGTCTTATCTAAACGTGCTGTTGATGCAGAAAAAGCATGGGTAGAATTACAAGAGAAATTTACTTCTGGTCACGTATTTGATGTTACCGTAAAAGATATCGTGAATGGTGGATTAGTTGTGGACCTTGGTGTTCGTGGTTTTATCCCAGCTTCACTTGTAGAAGTACATTATGTAGAAGATTTTACTGACTATAAAGGGAAAACATTAGCCGTGAAAATTGTTGAATTGGACCGTGAAAAAAATCGCGTGATTCTTTCGCATAAAGCGGTAGTAGAATTAGAACTAGATTCTAAGAAGAAAGAAGCAATTTCTTCATTAAAAGAAGGAGACGTTGTGGAAGGAACAGTACAACGACTAACGGATTTTGGTGCTTTCGTTAATGTTGGAGGTGTGGACGGTTTAGTTCATATTTCACAAATTTCACACGAACGTGTAGAGCAACCTTCTGAAGTATTAGAGCAAGGTCAAAAGGTAAAGGTGAAGGTGTTATCTGTGGATGCTGATACACAACGTATTTCTTTATCAATTAAAGCAGCTCAACCAGGACCTTGGGAAAATATTGCTGGTGAAGTAAAAGCTGGAGATATTCGTGAGGGAATAGTAAAACGTCTTGTTACATTTGGTGCATTCGTTGAAATTTTACCTGGCGTCGAAGGTCTTGTGCATGTATCTCAAATTGCAAATCGTCACGTAAAAAATCCAAATGAAGTATTGGAAATGGGACAAGAAGTAAAAGTGAAAGTACTTGAAGTTCATGTAGCAGAGAAACGTATTTCTTTAAGTATAAAAGAAGCGTTTGAGGAAAATAATGTAACTGAAGATTATAGTCAGTATGAACCGAATGCTGATTCTGCTACTTTCCAATTAAGTGACATTATTGGTGAACAACTGAAAAAATTAAAGAAATAAAGAGGGGTACAAGTGGTAAGGGCAAAACGTAAATTAGATCATATTGAATACGCTCTTTCTACTGGTCAGTCTCGTACGCATGGCTTTCATGATATTGATTTTGTGCATCAAAGCTTGCCAAATTCAAATTATGACACAATAACATGTGAAACAAAAATCGGCGAACTTTCACTAAGTTCGCCGATTTTTATCAATGCGATGACTGGTGGTGGAGGAGAGAAAACGTTACATATTAATGAGCAATTAGCATATGTAGCGAAACATCATAACCTTGCTATGGCTGTAGGTTCGCAAATGGCGGCGTTAAAAGATGAAAGTGAGGCAGCTTCTTATAAGATTATCAGAAAGGTAAATCCAAATGGTATTTTCTTTGCTAATTTAGGTAGTGAGGCAACTATCGAACAGGCAGAGCGTGCTGTTGATATGATTGAAGCGAATGCATTGCAAATTCATTTAAATGTCATACAAGAGTTAACGATGCCAGAAGGAGACCGTGACTTTACTGGTGTACTTCGGCGCATTGAGAAAATTGTTTTAAATAGTAAAGTTCCTGTCATTGTGAAAGAAGTTGGATTTGGGATGAGCAAGGAAACAATGCAACAGTTAGCGAGCATAGGTGTAACGGCAATTGATATTGGCGGACAAGGTGGTACGAATTTTGCTGCTGTTGAAAATGAAAGAAGACAGCGAATGCTTTCTTATTTTAATAACTGGGGCATACAAACAGCAACCTCGATTGTTGAAGCAACCTCTACAAATAATAACCTCTCTTTTATTGCATCTGGGGGTATACAAACAGCGCTTGACGTAGCGAAAGCAATCGCATTAGGGGCGAATACAACTGCTTTTGCTGGATACTTTTTACGCATTTTAATGCAAGATGGCATCGAGAAGTTAGTGGATGAAATTGATCTTCTACATACAGATTTGAAATTTATTATGACAGCTCTCGGTGCGAAGACGATAGAAGAGTTACAATCTGTACCTCTTGTTGTAAAGGGCGAAACGTATCATTGGTTAACGCAGCGTGGTATTGATACGACGCATTATAGTAGGAGATAAAAAATCAACCGAACGGTTGATTTTTTTGTATTCTATTCGTTTTAGTAATATAAGGTGAGGGATAGAATTGATATTCTATAAAAATAAAATTGTTAATATATATAAATTTTTTATTAAATAAGTTTTGATTAAAAATGTGGAAAGTTTGCTAATTAATTATTGAAGAAGATTTAATTTTGCCAAGGGAAAAGAGAGAAGAATAGAAATAAATTGTAGAAAGATTCGCATGTGAAATGTTATTTTGATATAAATAAAAAATATGAGGGATACGTAAAAGACGGTTTCGTACAATATCGAAACCGTCTTTTTGTATTCATTAGTGCTGATTTTGCTTACGAGCTTGCTCAGGTGTATCAAGTCCAGTTGCACCCGGATATTGTAGTGATTGGTCACGATCAGATTCAACGCGGCGAGATTCTCTTAGTTTTCGTTCTTGACGATCTTTACCCATAATGAATAGCACCTCCTTATTAAAAGTGTTGCTGTTATATGAAAAAACTATGCGCGAAGAAAGTGGATTAACTTTCATAAAAAGTTCCCATAATGGAAAACATAGGAGGTGAAATGATGGAAGGGAGTACTTTTTATTTTGTAGCTTGGATAGGGTGGATTGTCGTAACATTTTTTATGAAAAAGGACTCTATTCGGTGGAAGATAAGCGCCTGTATATTGATTTTTATTATTTGTTCTCCGTTACATGTAACGATTGCTTCATTCACGGTATCAGTAAATGCACTTTTACTTTCTGGTATAGCTTTTATAGGAATCACGCTCTATTCTATTTGGAAAAAATTATATAGCTTACTTTCGGCACTTATTATTGCAATGTTATATACAAGTTTTCATTTGTTAGAAGTATATGATCCGATTTGGATTGTGGTGGACAGGTTGTTTTTGTTAAGTAGTGCTCTTGTATATGCATCCGTTTTATTACATGAGGATCGCATATTACGACTATGTTCTCTTTATATAGGAATGTTGCAGGGAGAGTTGTTTGTGACAATTATTTTTCGGAAACTGCATTTTCCTTACGATTACGGTAGTTTAGCGTTTTTTGATATCGTCGCTGTTTCTACATTATTCATGGCAATTTTATTTTGGATTGCGAAAGTATCAGTACACATGGAACAGTTTAAGAGGAAAACACGTAAAAGAAAGGCGAGGGTAATACATGATTGAATATACACCGGCCATTTTATGCGGCGTAATAGCAGGGACAGTAACGAGAGTGCTTATGCTCCGGACAGATACGCGGCAATATCCGACGAGGCTCCACGGGAAAATTATTCATATTGCGATGGGGTTAATTGCGGCAGCTTTAGGAGCGATTGCGATTCCGTCTATATTGAAAAAAGATTTTTCTGCCATTACGTTTCTTACGTTAGCAGCAACACAGTTTCGTGATGTGCGTAATATGGAAAGAAATACATTGCAACAATTAGATGGTTATGAGCTTGTACCGCGTGGGAATACATATATTGAAGGAATTGCATTAGTTTTTGAAAGTCGCAACTATTTGGCGATGTTAACGTCGTTTGTAACGACGTTTGCTTATATAGGGTTCCGTTCATGGATTGCTGGAGTAGTTATGGCTATCATCGCATTTTTTATCGCGAAAAAATTAATGTCTGGTAAGAGGTTGCATGATCTTGTTGATATCGAGCATGTTCCACTTCGTTTTGAAGGAGCGGGGCTGTATATTGATAATATTTACATTATGAATATTGGATTGCCAGCAAGACAAGAGGAAATTATGAAGTATGGAATGGGTTTTATTTTAAGACCGAAATCAATTGATGCGATGGTGACAATCTCTAACTTAGGACAACGACAAGCTATTTTACATGATGTTTCTGTTGCTTTAGGAATTTATAGAGATTCTGGTACGCCGGCACTTGTACCGTTAGCAAAGCGTGATTTAGAGGATGGCAGGGTTGGAATCTTTGTCTTGCCACAAGATCAAGATGCGGAGAAAGCGATAGGTGTCATAGGGAACGTGCCGACGTTAGAAAGTGCTGTTCATATGTCATCGGAAGCCCCGAAAGGAAGGGGAGATAAGAGATGATGTTAGAAAGTGTAATTCTTGCAGTTATTACAACGACCCCGGAGAAATTTGCTGGTGGTGCTCCTCTGTTTACTTGTGAATCTAAAGAGGAATTAGAATTTGTTGCAAATAATTTAGAGGCAATTCTAGATGGCATTGCGCATCGCTTACAAGAGAATGTATATATTATTGTGAAACATTAGCAACGTGTGTTATAATGTGAGGTGTTTTGATACGTTGAGAAATATTCTGGAATGCAAATCCCTTCTTGCACAAAGAAGGGTTTTTTACATAATAAACAGAAGCAAGTTGAAAGGATGAAAGTATATGCCGAAACCAGTAATAGCAATAGTAGGCCGCCCGAACGTAGGGAAATCTACTATTTTCAATAGAATTGTTGGAGAGAGAGTTTCAATCGTAGAAGATATTCCAGGTGTAACGCGCGATCGTATTTATAGCGCTGGAGAATGGTTAAATCATGAATTTAACATTATTGATACAGGTGGAATTGATATTGGAGACGAGCCATTTTTGACACAAATTCGTCAACAAGCTGAAGTAGCAATTGATGAAGCGGATGTTATCATTTTTATGACAAATGGTCGTGACGGTGTAACAGCAGCTGATGAAGAAGTTGCGAAAATATTATATCGTTCAAATAAACCGGTTGTACTTGCAGTAAATAAAGTGGACAATCCGGAAATGCGCAGTGATATTTATGATTTCTATGCATTAGGATTTGGTGAGCCATTCCCAATTTCGGGTACACACGGATTAGGATTAGGTGACTTATTAGACGAAGCTGCACAGCATTTTCCAAAGATTGAAGAAGACGGATATGATGAAGATACAATTCGTTTCTCTTTAATTGGCCGTCCAAACGTAGGGAAATCATCACTTGTAAATGCTCTTCTTGGTCAAGAACGTGTAATTGTTAGTAATGTAGCAGGAACAACTCGTGATGCGGTCGATACACCATATAGTAAAGATGGGAAAGATTATGTAATTATCGATACAGCTGGTATGCGTAAAAAAGGGAAAGTGTATGAAAGTACAGAAAAGTATAGTGTACTTCGTGCACTAAGAGCGATTGAACGTTCTGACGTTGTTTTAGTCGTTTTAGACGGTGAAGAAGGAATTATTGAACAAGATAAAAAAATCGCTGGATACGCTCATGATTCAGGGCGAGCTGTCGTTATCGTTGTAAACAAATGGGACGCAGTGAAAAAAGACGAGAAAACAATGAAAGCATTTGAAGAAAACATCCGTGCTCATTTCCAATTTTTAGATTACGCACCGATTGTGTTCTTATCTGCGAAAACGAGAAAACGTACACAAACGTTAATACCGGTTATCGATGAGGTAAATGAAAGTCATAGTATCCGTATTCAAACGAATGTATTAAATGATGTAATTATGGATGCGGTAGCGATGAATCCAACGCCAACGCATAACGGTAGTCGTCTGAAGATTTTCTATGCAACACAAGTTGCGGTAAAACCACCAACATTTGTTGTGTTTGTAAACGATCCAGAACTATTGCATTTCTCATATGAGCGTTTCTTAAAGAATCGTTTACGTGAATCATTTGGCTTTGTGGGAACGCCGATTCACATTATCGCTAGAGCAAGAGACTAATGGAGAGGATGTGATTTTATGACAAAAATCACAGTAGTTGGAGCAGGTAGCTGGGGAACAGCGTTAGCGATGGTATTAGCTGACAATGGGCATGATGTACGTATTTGGGGAAATCGTTCTGAACTTATGGATGAGATTAATACAAAACATGAGAATAGTCGATATCTTCCGGGAATTACATTGCCAAGCACAATCGTAGCCTACTCTTCTTTAGAAGAAGCATTAGTAGATGTAAATGTAGTACTGCTTGTAGTACCAACGAAAGCGTATAGAGAAGTACTACAAGATATGAAGAAATATGTAGCGGGTCCGACTACTTGGATTCATGCAAGTAAAGGAATTGAACCTGGTACGTCAAAACGTATTTCGGAAGTGATTGAGGAAGAAATTCCAGAGGACTTAATTAAAGATGTTGTTGTACTATCTGGACCGAGTCATGCTGAAGAAGTTGGGTTACGTCAGGCGACAACTGTTACGTCTGCAGCAAAGCGTATGGAAGCGGCTGAGGAAGTACAAGATTTGTTTATGAATAGTTATTTCCGTGTATACACAAATCCAGATATCGTTGGAGTTGAACTTGGTGGTGCGTTAAAAAATATTATCGCATTAGCTGCTGGGATAACTGATGGTCTTGGATTAGGTGATAATGCGAAAGCGGCATTAATGACGCGTGGTTTAACGGAGATTGCTCGTTTAGGAAGAAAAATGGGTGGAAATCCGTTAACGTTTGCTGGTCTAACTGGTATGGGGGACTTAATTGTAACTTGTACAAGTGTCCATAGCCGAAATTGGCGTGCTGGGAATTTGCTTGGAAAAGGACACTCTTTAGAAGAAGTGTTAGAAAGCATGGGTATGGTTGTGGAAGGTGTAAGAACAACGAAAGCTGCGCATGAGTTGGCAGAGAAAATGGAAGTGGAAATGCCGATTACAGCTGCTTTATATGACGTCTTATTCAATGGGAATAATGTAAAAGATGCAGTAGGCTCATTAATGGGGCGTGTTCGAAAACATGAAGTGGAAGCTATACCTGACTTACTTTAAAGAAAAGCGACAGAAGTACAATTGTACTTCTGTCGCTTTTTATTTTTTTGGGTCTTTTCACCATTTTTTTATTTTTGCATAGGATGAAGAGTAACTTGAGGAGAGGGTGAAAAGAATGGATAACAACATTTTTAATAACATTGAAAAAGAAGCGAAAGTGAATAAAGAAGATATTTTTAAATTAGCATCATCTGTACAAAATGCGAATTTACGTGATGAGACTGTACTTCGTCAATTGATTCATCAAGTGGCTCTTATGGCAGGACGTGAAGTGCCGAAAGAACAAGAGGATCAAATTGTAAAAGCGATTATTAACAATAATATGCCGACAGATTTTGGCTCGTTAAGCAAAATGTTTAAAAAATAAAATATGAGAAACAAAGAGTTTGTAGATTGCATATGATAGCCATGAAAGTATGGGAATAGAGCTGTTTTGGGCATATTTGGTCAACCGAAGCGAGTGTATCACTCGCTTCGGTTTTATTTTTATCCCGCTTTAATGGGCAGTAAGACCCCCACCTCAAAATTCAGCGAAAGCAAAGAAGTTAGGTGGGGGATCAACTGCCCATAAAAGCCCGATTGGTTCAACTAATAATCAGTGGGGGATGAAGAACCCCCCACTGATTAAAGTTTCACTTTATCTAGATTTGTAGTAAAATGTTTTTTTTTGTATTTGTTTAAAGATTTTAATTTGTTAAAATAGTATAAAAATAGATTAATAAAAAGGGGGTGTGTATATGTCGGAAGGGCTTATAAAAATGTGGTTTGCTCTAGGGGCAATTGGATTTATGTTTTTTGCAGTAAGTTTTATTTTGCTAAGCAGATATAAAATAAAGAATAAATTTTTGAAAGGGATTACAGCGTTGGTAGCGTACACCCTTATGATTGTATCAGGAATTGTTATTTTTCTTGTTGTATTTAGTGGACCTGTACAGCAGTAAAGGGAATGGTACGGAGCGAGTTATATTAGTATGAAAAGGTGATTGCTAGTGAAAAAAGTCCATATTATTTTAATATTTTGTTGTATGAGCATTTTAACAGGATGTCTGTATCCAAAAGAAAATATGAAACAAAATGCTGTGCCTTATGAAGAGCAGCTGCAGGTCGTTCAAAAAGCTGTTGCGACATTTAAGGAGCAAAATGACGGGATATTGCCAATTAAGACGCGGGATATGAATACGCCTATTTATCAAAAATATCCAATCGATTTTCAAAAGATTTCTCCGCGTTACATACAAGAAGCGCCAGGGAATGCCTATGAAAGCGGGGGAGTATATCAATACGTATTAATAGACGTTGAAACAAACCCGACAGTAAAGTTAATTGATGTGAGGATGGCTGAACAAATTCAGCAATTATCATTAAAGCTTAGGATGTATCGAGATGAACATCAATATCCACCTTTTAAAAAGGTAATTTCAGATGGTGTGTATGAATTAGATTTCAAAAAACTTGGATATAAAGATGTACCGCAAGTGACAAGTCCGTATTCTGGTAAAGGACTTCCGTTTGTAATTAACGAAAAGGGAGAAATTTATGTTGATTATAGAATCGACTTATATGAAGCGCTGAAAAAAAACGAAGGACAATTTAAGGAGGGGGAAGATATTCGGAATATACTTTCGAAAGATTCTCCATTTGTACCTGCGTATTCTTTACCGTATACGGTAAAGAATGGAGAACCAATTTTTTTAAAATCATAAGTCATGAACCTTTCTTTTAGTGAATAAGTTCTAGAAGAAAGGTTTTTTATGTTACACAACTTGCGATGCAAACAAAAGGTATTTTTTTAATAGTCATATGAAATTGGACAAAATTATATGATATATTGTCCGAACTTCTAGAATACCATTATATTATATCAGATATTATAGGCAACGTTAGAGAAGGTATTAGTTGACTATAAACGTGGAATTATTCCCAAAAATATTGAGGGAGGGAATCACTTGGAAAAGGTAGATATTTTTAAAGATATTGCGGAACGCACAGGCGGTGATATTTATTTTGGAGTTGTAGGAGCTGTTCGAACAGGAAAATCAACATTCATCAAAAAATTTATGGAACTTGTAGTTATTCCTAATATTGAAAATGAGTCTGACCGTCAAAGAGCGCAGGATGAACTACCTCAAAGTGCTGCTGGCCGTACAATCATGACGACGGAACCGAAGTTTGTTCCAAACCAAGCGGTTTCTATCGAAGTAGATGAAGGTCTTGAAGTGAATATTCGATTAGTAGATTGCGTCGGATATACAGTTCCAGGAGCAAAAGGCTATGAAGATGAGAATGGCCCGCGCATGATTAATACTCCTTGGTATGAAGAACCTATTCCATTCCATGAAGCTGCAGAAATCGGAACACGGAAAGTAATTCAAGAACATTCAACAATTGGTGTTGTAATTACAACAGATGGAACGATTGGTGAAATTCCAAGAAGAGATTATATAGAGGCAGAAGAACGCGTCGTAAATGAGCTAAAAGAAGTCGGAAAACCTTTCATTATGATCATTAACACTGTACAGCCGTATCATCCAGATACAGAGCAATTGCGCCAAAGCTTATCTGAAGAATATGATATCCCAGTCATTGCGATGAGTGTTGAAAGTTTAAGAGAAACAGATGTATACAATGTACTTCGAGAGGCGTTATTTGAGTTCCCTGTTTTAGAAGTGAATGTGAACCTTCCGAGCTGGGTAATGGTGCTAAATGAAGGGCATTGGTTACGCCAAAGTTATCAAGAAGCCGTTCAAGAGACTGTGAAGGATATAAAACGTCTTCGTGATGTAGACCGTGTCGTATGGCAGTTTAGTCAGTATGAATTTATTGATCGAGCGAGCCTAGCTGGCATTGATATGGGGCAAGGCGTAGCAGAGATTGATCTATATGCACCAGATGAATTATATGATCAAATTTTAAAAGAAGTAGTAGGGGTAGAAATTCGAGGGAAAGATCATTTATTGAAGCTTATGCTCGATTTATCTCATGCGAAAATAGAATATGATCAAGTGGCGGATGCCCTGCGTATGGTAAAACAAACAGGATATGGTGTAGCGGCGCCTGCGTTAGCTGATATGAGCTTAGATGAGCCAGAAATTATTCGTCACGGTTCAAGGTTTGGTGTGAAATTAAAAGCGGTAGCACCATCTATTCACATGATTAAAGTTGATGTGGAGTCCACGTTTGAGCCAATTATTGGTACTGAAAAACAAAGTGAAGAACTAGTTCGTTACTTAATGCAAGATTTTGAAGATGATCCATTATCAATTTGGAATTCTGATATATTTGGACGTTCGCTGAGCTCGATTGTTCGGGAAGGTATTCAAGCGAAACTATCTTTAATGCCAGAAAATGCGAGATATAAATTAAAAGAAACGCTAGAAAGAATTATTAATGAAGGATCTGGCGGATTAATCGCGATTATATTATAAGAAAAAATCCCTCTCATCGTAGAGGGATTTTTTAAATTTTCGCATACAAAATAGGAAAATAAATAGCCATTATCTAATATATTGTTGTAAATTGTCAAGTTTCATCAGATTTTCACATTTTAAGAGTAACAATTTCCTTAAAAATATTGAATTATAAAGGAGAATCGTATAATATAGGCGTTGATAATGATTTATCTACATCTTTGTAGTATAGAATTTGTAAAAATTGCCTACAAATGAAAGTAAGACTCATTTTATGATCATTATACAGTCTTATCTTTGGGAGGAGGTGAATGGCATGAACAAGACAGATTTAATCAATGCTGTTGCAGAAGCAAGTTCCCTTTCTAAAAAGGACGCAACAAAAGCAGTAGACGCTGTTTTTGATTCTATCTTAGAAGCTTTAAAACAAGGTGATAAAGTACAACTGATCGGATTCGGTAACTTCGAAGTTCGTGAGCGTGCGGCTCGTAAAGGTCGTAACCCACAAACAGGTGAGGAGATTGAAATCGCTGCAAGTAAAGTACCTGCATTCAAACCTGGTAAAGCGTTAAAAGATGCGGTTAAATAATCCTTACATATTAACAGGGAAGAAGAGTTTCCTTTTAGGAAACTCTTCTTTTTGCTTTTAAAAACATAAATATGCTAGAATGTGTTCGTATCACTTTTAGGTTTTCGGGAGGGCTAGCGGATGGCAAAAGTTAATTTAGAACAAATTGAACATGCAGTACGTCTTATTTTAGAGGCAATCGGAGATGACCCAAATCGTGAGGGAGTACTTGATACACCAAAGCGTGTTGCAAAAATGTACGCAGAAGTGTTCTCAGGTATGCATGAAGATCCGAAAGAACATTTGCACAAAGTGTTCGGAGAAGATCACGAGGAGCTTGTACTAGTAAAAGATATACCGTTTTATTCGATGTGTGAGCATCATTTAGTTCCATTCTATGGAGTTGCTCACGTTGCATATATTCCGCAAGGCGGAAAAGTGACAGGGTTAAGTAAATTAGCTCGTACTGTAGATACAATTGCACGTCGTCCACAACTGCAAGAACGTATTACATCAACAGTAGCGAACTCTATTATGGAAGTACTAGAGCCGCATGGTGTAATGGTAGTAGTAGAAGCGGAACATATGTGTATGACGATGCGTGGTGTGAAAAAGCCAGGTGCAAAAACAGTAACAACAGCAGTACGTGGTGTACTAGAAAATGATGCTGCAGCACGTAGTGAAATTTTATCTTTTATTAAAACGAAGTAAAGAAAAGTGGGAAACTGCTTTTCTTTTTTTTTTTTTTTTTTTTTAATAAATGATATAGTTTTAGCAAGGCAGAGTGAGAATAGAAAGGCTACTTAAAAGAATAGAAGATGTTATGTAGTTCGATAGAAGTTTGGAAAGAGTAGCCAAGTTTTGGTTATAGAAAATAGAGTGTATGTGTTATAATAAGTTTTATGAATTAGAAAACAAGGGTGATTTTTGTGTGTGACATCTACGGAGGGTATGCGGGTATAAGAGAGAAATTGATGGTGAAATTACGCCATCCTTATTTTATAAACTATATTGAAGAACCATTTATTGATGAAGAGAAAATAGCATTGTTATATGGTGCTTTAAAAGGTGCAAATTTACATATAAAACAAATTGAGCATTATGTAGTGACGATTATGCTTGTGCAAATTGCGCTTGATACACATGAAAGAGTATCGAATAAAGTAGGGGAAGAAGCGAATGAATCGCATAAGCGCCGCCAGTTAACAGTGCTTGCTGGTGATTATTATAGCGGGTTATATTATTACTTATTATCTATGAATCGTGATATTGTTTTAATTCGTGCGCTTGCTGAAGGAATTAAAGAAATTAATGAACACAAAATAATGTTATATCAAAAAGCGCATAAAACGATGGATGACATACTGGAAAGTGTAGTAACGATTGAGTCTGCACTTTTGCAAAAAACATGTGATCATTTTCATTTATCGCATTGGAAATCGTTTATAACATATGTATTAGGGAAAAATCGTCTCCAAAAAGAATGTGAATTACATGTTGAAAAACAGCATTCACCTGTTTTTCAAGCGGTTCAAGAGATTTTGAACGATAAAGCGGATGCAGAAACAGTTATGAATGGATGGATGATGGAACTCGGAAAGAAAGAAAATCAATTTTTAGAAAATCACACAGATATAAGCGAAATAAACTCTGTGTTAAGAGATAAATCGAAGACATAAGCAATTTTACATTGGAAGAAGGTACGAGCATGCAACAATCAAAAGAAGAAAGAGTACATGATGTATTTGAGAAAATCTCTGATAAATACGATGTAATGAATTCTGTAATTAGTTTTCAAAGGCATAAAGCGTGGCGTAAAGAGACGATGCGCATTATGGATGTAAAACCAGGTAGTAAAGCGCTTGATGTTTGCTGCGGGACAGCGGACTGGACAATTGCGCTAGCTGAAGCAGTGGGTGAACAGGGCAAGGTTGTTGGTTTAGACTTCAGTGAAAATATGTTATCTGTTGGTAAGCAAAAGGTAGAGGCTTTACAATTAAAACAAGTAGAACTTCTACACGGAAATGCAATGGAACTTCCATTTGAAGATAACACATTTGATTATGTAACGATTGGATTTGGTTTACGTAACGTACCGGATTATATGCACGTATTAAAAGAAATGACGCGTGTAGTAAAACCGGGTGGAAAAGTAATTTGTTTAGAAACATCTCAACCAACAATGATTGGTTTTCGACAAGGTTATATTTTATACTTTAAATATATCATGCCGTTATTTGGAAAGTTATTTGCGAAAAGTTATAAAGAATATTCATGGCTGCAAGAATCTGCTAGTACATTCCCAGGTATGAAAGAATTGGCTAATATGTTCGAAAAAGCTGGACTTGAACGTGTGCAAGTGAAGCCATTTACTTTTGGGGTAGCAGCGATGCATTTAGGTATGAAACCAGAATCAAAATAGAAAAAAGAAGTTTTAGGTTAAGGTGAACAATATGAAGTTACAACTTATGTACTCTTTTTTACGATCGGATATTAATGTGATAGAAAAAGAATTAAAAAAGACAGTTGCTTCTGAACAGCCATTAGTAGAAGAGGCGGCATTACAACTTATTGAAGCTGGTGGGAAGCGAATTCGTCCTGTATTTGTGTTGCTTGCAGGGAAATTTGGAGATTATAAGTTAGACGCAATTAAGCATGTAGCTGTTGCGTTAGAACTTATTCATATGGCTTCTCTTGTTCACGATGATGTTATTGATGCCGCGTTTTTACGACGTGGTAGTGCAACTGTGAATGCGAAATGGGGAGATCGTATTGCCATGTATACAGGGGACTATTTATTCGCTAAGTCTCTTGAATGTATAACGAATATTGAAATTCCAGAGGCACATCAGGCTCTATCGCATACCATTTTAGAAGTTTGTAAAGGTGAAATCGAACAAATTAAAGATAAGTATGACTATGACCAAAATTTAAGAACATATTTAAGAAGAATAAAGCGAAAAACCGCATTATTAATTGCTGCAAGTTGCCAATTAGGAGCAATTGCTGCTGGCGCTAATCGTGATACAGTAAGTCGTCTGTTTTGGTATGGCTATTTCGTAGGGATGTCGTATCAAATTATTGATGATATTTTAGACTTCGTTTCCACAGAAGAGAAACTTGGAAAACCTGCTGGTGGTGATTTATTGCAAGGAAACATTACGCTTCCTGCTCTATATGCTATGGAAGATCCGGTTCTTTGTAAGAAAATCAAATCTGTACATGAAAATACAACAGCGGACGAAATGAAAGAAATTATTGAGGCTGTAAAAAATAGTGATGCTATTGATAAAGCATTTGCGTTTAGTGAACGTTATTTACATAAAGCATTAGAAATTATAAAACCACTCCCACGTGGACAAGCAAAGTATGCATTACAAAATGTAGCAAAGTATATTGGGAAACGAAAATTTTAGTGTTTTTTCTAAAAAATAAAATAATCTCTCTATTTCAAAACTATTGCACAATTGTGATAAGGGTGTTAATATGTGTGTGGGGATATACAATTACATACATAATTCAGAAGTGGAGAGATTTTTTATGGAAAAAACATTTCTAATGGTTAAACCAGACGGTGTACAACGTGCCTTCATTGGGGAAATTGTAGCTCGTTTTGAGAAGAAGGGCTTTCAATTAGTTGGTGCAAAATTAATGCAAGTCACTCCGGAAATTGCTGGACAACATTATGCTGAGCACACAGAGAAACCTTTCTTTGGTGAATTAGTAGACTTTATTACATCTGGCCCTGTATTTGCAATGGTATGGCAAGGTGAAGGTGTAGTAGATACAGCTCGTAACATGATGGGTAAAACAAGACCACATGAAGCAGCTCCTGGAACAATTCGTGGAGATTTCGGTGTAACTGTTGCGAAAAATATTATCCATGGTTCTGATTCGTTAGAAAGTGCAGAGCGCGAGATTGCTATTTTCTTTAAAGAAGAAGAATTAGTTGACTACTCAAAATTAATGAATGAATGGATTTACTAATTATTTTGAAATAATTTGTAAACGCTTTAATCACTGTGATAATAGTAGAAAGTGCAAGGAGAATAGGGGTATTCTTCTTGCACTTTTTTTATTTCTATTAGTTACGAAGTTAGAGCTGTTATGATATATTGATATGTAAAGTAACGGCCTATCGGAGAATAAGCGAATGGCTGATGTATTCATAACTCTTTCATATTTTTAGAGTAATGAAAGATAATATTATTGCTTAATATAGCGAGATAAATACATATACGAAAAGAGGAATAACGTATGCGATATATTACAGCTGGTGAATCTCATGGTCCACAACTTACAACGATTATAGAAGGTGTTCCGGCCGGACTACCATTAGTAGCGGATGATATAAATGAAGAGTTAGCTAGAAGGCAAAAGGGATATGGGCGCGGTAGACGCATGCAAATTGAAACAGATCAAGTGCAAATTGTAAGTGGTGTTAGACATGGAGAGACATTAGGTTCTCCAATTGCGCTTGTTGTCGAAAACCGTGATTTTGCACATTGGACAAAAATTATGGGTGCAGAGCCGTTAACGGAACAAGAAGAAAAAGAAATGAAAAGGAAAGTAACAAAACCAAGACCTGGACATGCTGATTTAAATGGTGCGATTAAATATGGTCATAGAGATATGAGAAATGTACTGGAACGTTCTTCGGCTCGCGAAACGACAGTACGTGTTGCTGCTGGTGCGGTTGCTAAAAAAGTGTTGGCGGAACTTGGTATTGCAGTAGCAGGCCATGTAATTGAAATTGGTGGTGTACAGGCTAAGGAGACTACGTATCGTTCAATTGAAGAATTAAAAAGTATTACAGAAGCATCACCTGTACGTTGTTTAGATGAAGAAGCTGGTAATCAAATGATAAAAGCAATTGATGATGCGAAATCAAATGGTGATTCAATTGGTGGCATCGTTGAAGTAATTGTGGAAGGAATGCCGATTGGAGTAGGAAGCTATGTGCATTATGATCGGAAACTAGATGCAAAATTAGCAGCCGCAATGATGAGCATTAATGCTTTTAAAGGTGTTGAGATTGGAATTGGTTTTGAAGCAGCGCATAGACCGGGCAGCGAAGTTCATGATGAAATTGTGTGGAATGAAGAGCATGGATATACAAGAAGAACAAATAACGCGGGTGGCTTAGAAGGCGGTATGACGACTGGAATGCCAATTGTTGTACGCGGTGTGATGAAACCGATACCTACACTATATAAACCGCTGCAAAGTGTCGATATTGATACGAAAGAGCCTTTTACAGCAAGTATTGAACGTTCAGATAGTTGTGCTGTTCCAGCAGCTAGTGTCGTTGCAGAAGCGGTTGTAGCTTGGGAATTAGCTACAGCTCTAATAAAACAATTCGGATTAGATCGTATGGACCTTATTCGTGAAAATATTGAGAGACATAATGAATATGCGAGGGGATTTTAATGGGAAACATACATATTCAAACGAAATCAAAAGAATATGATGTATATGTAGGGAAAGAATCGTTGTCACATTTGACAACGATTGTTCAAAATATGAAGCCATCTGTATCAAACATCATGATTATTTCAGATGAAGCTGTTGCATCTTTACATTTACAGACGGTTGTAGATGCGTTGCAAATAGAGAAAAAAGTATTTTCATTCGTTGTACCGAGTGGTGAAAAAGAGAAGTCCTTTGAAAATTTCTATGCGGCTCATACGTCAGCTCTTGAAAATAAATTAGATAGAAATTCTTTAATTATCGCACTTGGAGGCGGGATGATTGGAGACTTAGCTGGTTTTGTTGCTGCGTCATTTATGCGTGGAATTCGCTTTGTTCAAGTTCCGACGACTTTATTAGCTCACGATAGCGCAGTAGGTGGGAAAGTAGCAATCAATCATCCGTTAGGTAAAAATATGATAGGTGCATTCCATCAACCAGAAGCAGTCGTATATCATACGCCGTTTTTACAGTCTCTTCCTGAAAAAGAGTGGCGCTCAGGTTATGCAGAAGTGATAAAACATGCTCTAATTGGTGATGTGAAACTATATCATTGGCTAAAAGAAGAAGTGCAAACATTAGCAGATCTTCGTGATGAGAAATTAATCCACATATTAAAGAAGGCGATTCCTGTAAAGGCAAACATTGTAGCACAAGATGAAACAGAAAAAGGTGTACGTGCTCATTTGAACTTTGGACATACGTTAGGTCATGCTCTTGAAAAAGAACTAGGATACGGAAATATTACTCACGGTGACGGAGTAGCGGTTGGAATGTTATTTGCTATATTCCTAAGTGAGCAAGTGTATAAGGTTAATCTTGCTTATGAAGAGATGAAGCAGTGGTTTTTAAAGTACGGTTATCCAAAAATGCCAAGTGATTTGAATGTAGAACGCCTCGTCGGGTTGATGAAACAAGATAAGAAAGCGAATGCTGGAGCAATTCATATGGTACTTATGCAGGAATATGGGGTAGTGAATGTCGTATCTATTCCAGATGAGACTGTTCATATTGCGTTAGAGGCATTTCAAAAGGATATGGTTTAAGAGCTAAGGAGTGCTTGTTTCAAGGTGTCCTCGTAATAGTGACGGTTAAGATAAACGATTGCAGTGAGAGATTATAACCTCATTGTAATCGAATTGAATAAAACGACTGGGGGAAGAAAAATGAGAGTAAAAGAACAATTGTTAACTTTGAGAGCGTATGTGCCTGGGAAAAATATTGAAGAAGTAAAAAGGGAATATGGATTATCAAAAATTGTGAAATTAGCATCGAACGAAAATCCATTCGGTTGCTCAGCGCGTGTAACAGAAGCATTAACTTCTTTAGCGAGCCAATATGCCCTTTATCCAGATGGATATGCCTTTGAACTTCGGAAAAAAGTAGCGGAACATTTAGGTGTAAAAGCAGAACAACTACTATTTGGTAGTGGATTAGATGAAGTCATTCAAATGATTAGCCGTGCATTACTACACGAAGGAACAAATGTTGTAATGGCGAATCCGACATTCTCGCAATACCATCACCATGCTGTTATTGAAGGAGCAAAAGTTCGTGAAGTACCACTTAAAGATGGCATTCATGATTTAGATGCGATGCTAGAGCAAGTAGATGATAAAACGAAGATCGTATGGATTTGTAATCCGAATAATCCGACAGGTACATATGTAGAGAAACAAAAATTACTTTCATTTTTAGAATCAGTTCCTAAGTCAGCGCTCGTTATTATGGACGAGGCATATTATGAATATGCGGGGGCAGAAGACTATCCGCAAACGTTGCCACTTCTTGAAAAGTATGGAAATCTTATGATTTTACGCACGTTTTCAAAAGCATACGGTTTAGCCGCTTTCCGTATTGGGTATGGGGTTGGTAATGAGCAGTTAATTGGGCAATTAGAAGTAGCAAGGTTACCATTTAATACATCGACTGTAGCGCAATCTGTAGCACTCGCTGCTTTAGAAGATCAAGCATTTTTACAAGAATGTGTGAAAAAGAATGAAGAAGGTTTACATCAGTATTATGCATTTTGTAAGGAATATAACGTATTCTATTATCCATCTCAAACAAATTTCATTTTCTTAAAGCTCGGTATTCCTGGTAATGAGGCTTTCGAACGATTAATGAAGAAAGGCTATATCGTTCGTTCTGGTGCTGCATTTGGTATACATGATGGCATTCGTATTACTGTCGGTTTGAAAGAAGAAAATGATGAAATTATAGAACTGTTGAAAGAGCTTGTAAACGAGCAAGTAAAGAAAGAAGAAACATACTCTTAAGAGTTTGTAAAGGCTCCTAATATAGGAGTCTTTTTTATTTAAATAAAGAAGAACTGTAAAGAGTTCGTGCGGGCTAATAATTCATAAGGGGAGTTATTTGCACGGTCATAAAAGAAAACGGTACAATAGAAAGTAGTAATGCGGTATCGGTGTCATATTTGAATCGTTATCAGTGAAAGTACAAGAAGAAGTATGCTCATTCTAAAGGTTGCGTTCTTACACCTAGTTGCTTATGATAAAGTGAAACTTTAATTAGTAGGGGGATGTTTATCCCCCGCTGATTATTAGTTGAACCAATCGGGCTTTTACGGGCAGTTGACCCAAAAACTAACTTCTTTGCCTTAGCTGAATTTTGAGGTGGGGTCTTACTGCCTGTTAATAGCGGGGTAAATGAACAGAAAAGAATATTTTTTAGAATTAAAGGAGACGTTTATGCAAAAGTTTGAACAAGCTGTTTCATATATTGAAAATGGTGAAGCGGAAAAAGGATTACAATTATTAAAAGAACAATTAAAAATTGCGAATGATGAAGAGAAGTATGATATCGCTCGCTATTATCATACACTTGGATTTACGGATGAAGCGTTAGCTATTACAGAAGACTTACGTTTATTGTATCCAGAGGAAAGTGAATTCACTGTATTTTTAGCAGAATTATATATTGATCTAGACAAAGAAGATGAAGCGATTGAAGTGCTTCATGATATTCCAGAAAATGATGATTTATATGTTCAATCGTTATTACTTGTTGCGGATTTATTCCAAATGCAAGGTTTCGATGATGTAGCAGAACAAAAACTATTAAAGGCGAAAGAAATGATGCCTGACGAGCCTGTCATTACGTTTGGATTAGCAGAGTTATATAGTAGTAAAGGTGAAGAACAAAAGGCAATCACTTATTATGAGTCGCTATTAGCGGAACATAAAGTAATGGGTGGTGTTGTCATTGCGCTACGCCTTGGAGAAACGTTAAGCGCGATTGGAAATTGGGAAGAGGCGATTTCTTACTACGAAGCAGGTTTAGAGGAACAAAAAGATATTCACTCATTATTTGGATATGCCTTCACGTTATACCAAGGTGAAGAATACCAACGAGCAATTGGTGCTTGGCAAGAACTGAAAGAATTAGATCCTGAGTATGCATCGCTTTACATGTATTTAGCGAAAAGCTATGAAAAAGAAGGGATGCTTCAAGAAAGCTATGAAACACTTCATGAAGGAATTAAAGTAGATGAGCTTTCTGTACCATTTTATGTAGAATTAGCAAACATTGCAGCGAAATTAGGGAAAATTGCGGAAGCAGAGGAAGTACTTCAAAAAGCGCTTGAGTTAGATCCAGGACATTTAGGTGCAACATTAAAATATGCGTACATCTTAAAGGAACAAGAAAAATATGAAGAGTTAATCGCTGTTGTAGAGCGTGCAATTGATAGCGGAGAACCAGATACACAACTACTTTGGGATCTTGCATTTGCAAAAAAACAATTAGAAATGTATTCGGATGCATTAAAACACTATGAAAGTGCATATACTTCTTTTAAGAATCATCCAGACTTCTTGGAAGAGTACGGTTATTTCTTATTGGAAGAAGGTATGCGAAAAGAGGCGAAAGAAGTATTTACTCAGTTAATACAACTAGACCCGACACAAATTCATATTGAAGAATTGTTATATAATTTAGAGGATTTTTCATAAGTTGGAAGGAAACTGAATGCCGCTTCTTGAATCTAAAAAGAAAAGAGAAAGACAGAGGAGGGACTTAATTGCTATGAATACCCCTGTTTCTGTAAACGAGAAGAAGGATTTTGTAAAATGGTTTTTGAATAATTACCAACTGAAACAGCGTGAATGTGTATGGATTTTGAATTATTTAATGAGTCACGACCAATTGATGCATAAAGTCCACTTCGTAGAGCATGCAAAATATTGTCCGCGTGGCTTAGTAATGTCCGCGAATTGTGTAAAAGATACACCGTTTCACTTTTTTAAACAAAATGTTATGACAACAGATGCTGAAAAATCGTTTCATGATATTCGTTTAAATCGAGATGAGGATATTTATATTCAACTCAATTTTAAATCATCGTTTCAAAATGCCAACTATGTAGCTGTATTAGAAGAAAACCCGTATTTACCAAAGCACATTGAAGTAAATGAAAAAGATCGTTTACTTGCAGAAAGGTTTTTAGAAGAAAGTGTATTTTCTTTTAGAAGAGAACGTCTTCTAAAGCAAATTGATGAAGCGCTGGATAAGCAAGATAAGGAAGCGTTTCATAGGTTAACAGCGGAGTTAAAGATGTTATAAAATTCATTTGGATTCATAAAATTTTACAAATTTCAGACTTTTTAAGAAAAACTACCTTAATATAGGGAGTTTTTCTTTTTTTACCTCTTTTAGTATGGTTTAATATATATAAAGTGAAAGTTCTGTCATTTCCAGGTGAGGGAGGGAAGAAATTTGAAATGGATTGTAAAAGATGTGGAGCAGTTTGAGCAAGCAAGAGAATATGTAGATACGGGTGTTATACCACTTTTATCAATTTCAGCAGCAAAAGAAATGAAAACGGTAGTAGAACAAGGCGAATTTATCGAATTGTTGAGTATGGAGCTAGAAAGAGAATATAAAGGAAGAGTGCTTTTACTACCTGCATTTACGTATTTAGTAGAAAGTCAAAAAAACGAAAAAGGTCGTTTGCAAGAATGGACAAATCATTTGAGAAAGCAAGGTTTTAAGCATATTGCTTATGTTACAAGTGATTTTTCATGGAAAGAAGATATGCAAGAATTGCAGGGAGATTTATTTTGGTTTCCTTCATTAGCGTTAGAACAATTTAGTGATCAAGCGAAAAGAGAAGTGATTCATGCACATATAAAAAATATAATGGTAATGTTAGAAGAAAAATGGGGAAAACAATAATAAACAGAAAGTTCTTATTATTATGAGTAGTATGATATTGACCTGTGCATGAGCGTATTATATCATGATAGTGTCCTAGTTTTTATTTTTTATATAATTTATCACGAGGGGACAATTTCTGATAGAGGGGGGAAATTTTCGTGAGCGAGAAAGAACATCGTGTGTCAAGAAGACAGTTTTTAAATTACACCCTTACAGGGGTAGGAGGCTTTATGGCAGCGGGTATTTTAATGCCGATGACGCGATTTGCGCTTGATCCGGTGTTAAGAAAAGAAGCGGGAACGGATATGGTTGCTGTTGCACAAGTAAAGGATATTACAACAGAGCCGAAACGTTTCGACTTTAAGGTGAAGCAGGTTGATGGTTGGTACAAGTCCGAAGAGCCAAAATCAGCTTGGGTTCATAAAGATGAAAGCGGAGACATTGTTGCGTTCTCTCCAGTATGTAAACATTTAGGATGTACGGTTAACTGGAATTCGGACAAAGCACATCCGAATCAATTCTTTTGTCCATGTCACGGGGGCCGTTACACAAAAGACGGAATTAACATTAAAGGCACGCCGCCCCTTGCTCCACTTGATGTATACGAATCTAAAGTGAAAGATGGAACGTTGTATCTAGGAAAAGCGAAGCCAAGAGGGGGTGCAAAGTAGATGCTAAATAAAATTTATGATTGGGTAGATGAAAGGTTAGATATTACACCAATATGGCGTGATATCGCTGATCATGAAGTACCTGAACATGTAAACCCGGCACATCACTTTTCTGCATTCGTTTATTGCTTTGGCGGACTTACCTTTTTCGTTACTGTAATTCAAATTTTATCTGGAATGTTTTTGACGATGTATTATGTGCCTGATATTAAAAATGCTTGGGAATCGGTTTATTATTTGCAAAATGAAGTTGCATATGGGCAAATTGTTCGTGGTATGCACCACTGGGGTGCTAGTCTCGTAATTGTAATGATGTTTTTACATACACTTAGAGTTTTCTTCCAGGGTGCGTATAAAAAGCCTCGTGAGCTAAATTGGATTGTTGGTGTTCTTATTTTCTTTGTTATGTTAGGTCTTGGTTTTACCGGATATTTATTACCGTGGGATATGAAAGCGTTATTTGCTACGAAAGTAGGGATTCAAATTGCAGAGCAAACGCCGCTCATTGGTCCTTACATTAAAACATTACTCGCTGGTCATTCCGAAATTGTTGGCGCTCAAACATTAACTCGCTTCTTTGCTATTCACGTCTTCTTCTTACCAGCAGCACTTCTAGGTTTAATGGCCTTCCACTTCATCATGATTCGCAAACAAGGTATTTCCGGTCCACTATAAGAGATTGCTAAATTAAAGGGGAAAGAACTAAAGGAGGGAGATTATGCATCGCGGCAAAGGGATGAAGTTTGTAGGAGATTCTCGGGTACCAGTAGCTCGGAAACCAAACATTCCAAAAGACTATTCGGAATACCCAGGGAAAACAGAAGCATTTTGGCCGAACTTCTTGTTAAAAGAATGGATGGTTGGTGCAGTTTTTTTAATCGGTTATTTATGTTTAACAGTGGCGCATCCGTCACCGCTTGAAAGAATGGCGGATCCAACTGATGCTGGGTATATACCACTTCCAGATTGGTATTTCTTATTCTTGTATCAGTTATTAAAGTATTCTTATGCTTCTGGCTCATTTACTGTAATTGGAGCGTTCATTATGCCAGGGATTGCGTTTGGCGCATTACTGTTAGCTCCATTTCTTGATCGAGGCCCAGAAAGACGCCCATTGAAGCGTCCTGTAGCAACGGGATTTATGCTTTTAGCAATTGCATCGATTATCTTTTTAACTTGGGAATCTGTAGCACACCACGACTGGGAAGCTGCAAAAAAACAAGGAGCAATTGTAAAAACAGCACCAGTTGATAAAAATGATGACGGTTATAAATTAATGCAAAAAAATACTTGTTTAACATGTCACGGTGACAATTTACAGGGCGGAGCAGCAGCACCGGCACTGCAAAATTTAACTTTGAAGCCAGAAGAAATTGCTAAAATTGCGAAAGAGGGAAAAGGTTCCATGCCTAAAGGTGTATTTAAAGGTACAGATGAGGAGCTGAAGAAGCTTTCGGAATTCGTTGCAAAGTATAATAAAAAATAATAAAAAGCTGACTACAAAATTTGTAGTCAGCTTTTTATTTTGATGATAGAAAGTTTACTATATAATAGAGTAGAGTTTGATGAAAGAATGAAAGGTGTTGGACATACAACTTGGTTTATTTGTATGCAATGTTAAGACAACGCTCCGTATTATTATTTTTATTAGTTGTTAACATATTAGGTACAATATACGGATTTATATGGTATGGAAATCAATTAAAAGAAACTTCACCTATATTTTGGCCGTTTGTACCCGATAGTCCTATGGCAAGTCTCTTTTTTGTCTTTGTTTTAATTGCTTTTTTAATAAAAAGAAATTGGGGATTAATAGAGGCGCTAGCGATTGTTACTTTAATAAAATATGGAATATGGGCTGTTGTTGTAAATGGGATTATGATCTATGTAAAAGGTCCTATTGGCTTTATCGGGTATATGTTAATGCTTTCACATTTTGCGATGGCAGTACAAGCAGTGCTATATGCACCGTTTTACCGTATAAAAAAATGGCATTTTGCAGTAGCAGCTATATGGACATTACATAACGATGCAATTGATTATTTGTTTTGGCAAATGCCGAGATACGGAATTATGCATTTGTTTGTAGGGGAAATTGGTTATTTTACGTTCTGGTTAAGCATTGCTGTGCTTTGTATGACATATTATTATTGCTTACGTGAGAATCGAAAACAGTTTTCTTTATAATCGTTAGAACATTAGGGGGAGAAAATGAAGAAAAATACGAGTGGTACAAAAATATTGGATCGATTGATTACGATAATTGTTTCATATAGCATAGCATTTTCTATATTTGCACTCGCAACAACGGCGGTTGTATACGGAAAATGGCTATATTATTTTGAAATTGATTTTTTAAACATTCCAGATTTAGCAGATATGACGAAGGATGATATTAAAAGAAATTATGATGTGCTTATCACATATTTATCTCCGTTTTATGACGGTGCATTACAGTTGCCCACATTAGATATGTCTACAAATGGTCGTATTCATTTTGTAGATGTTAAAAATATTTTAGTAAAGATACAATATGTAATGTATGCGACAATTATAATTGCAATAGTAGGCGGCATGTATTTATTAAAAAAGAAAAATGAAAAGTTTTTACTGCATGGATCGATTGTAACAATTATCTTTCCGATTGCGCTTGTGTTACCAATCGCTATTAATTTTGAAAAGAGTTTTGTATTATTCCATAAGCTTTTATTCAGTAATGATTATTGGATGTTTGATATTGAAACGGATCCGATTATATTAATGTTACCAGAAGAGTTCTTTATGCATGCAGCGTGTGCTATTTTATTATTTATTTTATGTGGTAGCATAATTTGTTATAGCTTGTATAAATATTTTGTAAAAAAGAAAAGGATTTCAAAAGAAAAATTCTCTGTTTAAAGAGAATTTTTTTGTTTGTAAAACGATAATATATTTTTCCGTCCAGTTCTGTTCTATTCTTGTCCAAATTAACATATTTTGTACTAGTAGTTATAGGGGGGACCGTGATGAAGAGAACATTAGTTGGATTGATAGCATTTCTAATTATAATGTTTCCGTTACGTATATATGCTGAAGAGTGGAGTGAACTAACAGGCTTGTTGGATGACTCATTACAATTAGTGAAGCGTAATGAAGATGAAAAAGCAGTACAAGTATTACAACATTTCTCGGAGCAGTTTGTCATAAAGGGGAATGAAAAGAAGCAAGAAGTAACGCCAGATCAAGTTAGAGTTATTTCTTTAGCTTACGACAAAGCGAAACAATCTCTCGCGGAAGAAGAGGTAAGTAAACAAGTTAAAATTGATAATGTACTAGCACTGCAGCTCGCTGTTGATGCACAAGTATCGAAGTACCAACCACTTTGGATGGAAAGAGAAGGAAAAGTAATGGATGCCTTTTCTCAAATGGAAAAAGCGATGACAAAAGAAGATACGGGACAGTTTCAACAAACGTTAAACACATTTTTACATGAATTTAATATTATTTATCCAAGCTTAATGATAGCTCTGCCAGAAAACGAAGTGCAGCGTGTAAATGCCCATTTATCTTATTTGGATGAATTCCGTAACGTTATGTTAAAAACGAAAGGTGGGCAAATGCAAGTAGGAATCATTAAAGGGGATTTACAAAAGATATTTCATACAGTAAAAAAAGACGAAATTGCACCCTCTCTCATTTGGTTTATGACAATTACTGGAGGTCTTATTTTATTCACATTAACTTATGTTGGATGGAGAAAGTATAAAGGGGAGAGAGAAAAAAGAAAAAGTAATGTACATTCTAAGAATAGATAATGTAATAAATAAAGATACGGATTGTAAGGTTTATTCATTGACAATGGTGGCAGAAGAAAATAGAATGAGAAGTACTATAATTAAAACTTCAATGGAGGTTCATGATGTTTTATTTAATTTACTTCGCGATCATTTTGATCATACCGTTGTACGCACAGTCAAAAGTACGTAGTGCCTATAGCAAGTATTCACAAGTTTACTCAACATCAGGTATGACAGGAGCAGAAGTGGCTCGGAAAATTTTAGATGAGAATGGATTATACAACGTAGCCGTTGAAGAAACACCAGGTCATTTATCAGACCATTATGATCCAACTGCAAAAACAGTTCGATTATCAACAGATAACTATTACGGTCATTCAGTTGCTGGTACAGCAGTTGCAGCACACGAAGTAGGACACGCAATTCAAGATGCAAAAGATTATAACTTTATGCGCGTTCGTCATTCGTTAGTGCCAGTTGCAAACTTTGGTTCGAATATGTCTTGGATTTTCGTCCTAATCGGTATATTTGCACAAATGTCTGGTTTGTTGTTATTAGGTATCATTTTAATGGCAGCAGGTGTTGTGTTCCAACTTGTTACATTACCAGTTGAATTTGATGCATCCAAGCGTGCAATGCAACAAATTGAAGCGTTAGGTATCGTATCAACTGATGAATATGGGCAAGCTCGTAAAGTATTAAATGCGGCAGCATTAACATATGTAGCAGCTGCAGCTGTAGCGGTATTTGAATTATTACGTCTTGTATTGATTTATACTGGTATGCAGCGTAGCGACGACTAAAGACTATCAATTATGATAGTCTTTTTTGTTTTATGAATTGAATTATATAATATATGGCAAGTAGCAATAATAGAAGTAATGCGGAAAGGTGGTGGGGCAAATGAAATATCCAAGTCATTTAGTAAAACAAGTGAAAGAACGTAGTGCTCCTTATCAGCTAGAAGGCTTTTTAAGTGGACAAGGTCCTGAAAATCCTAAATTTATGTTGTTAGGAGAAGCGCCTGGTGAAACAGAAATTCATAATGGGATTCCGTTTAGCGGGAGGGCAGGAAAACAATTAATGGGTTTTTTAGAACGTATTCACGTTACAAGGGATGAAGTATATATTACGAGCGCTGTTCGGAGTAGACCTTATAAATGGCGAGAGAAAAAAGAACGAAATGGTGAAATCATACAAAAAAAGTATAATAGAACGCCAAATCAAGGAGAAATAGTTGCCCATGCGCCTTTGTTAGATTATGAATTAGAGAAAATAAATCCGAAACTTATCGTCACGCTTGGCAATATCGGTCTTCAACGTTTAACAGGAAAAGATAAAAAAATCACAGACGTACACGGACAATTATTCAAACAGCCCATTCAAAAATTAAAGGATATGCAAAGTGCAGAGTTTACATGGTCAGAGAAAGAATATTATATTTTTCCGACATTTCACCCTGCTTCCATTTTTTATAATCGGAGTTTATTGGAGCTTATTTATGAGGATTTAGAGAAACTTAAGCGATATGTAATAAAAAACTAGAAAAGCTAAAAAGCTTTTCTAGTTGTGTTTACGTATGTAATGGATTTTTATTTTCATCCAATGTAAAACCTTCACCAACTACATCATGTACGTCAGTTACAGCAACAAAGGCGTGAGGATCTACAGAAGTAATAATGTTTTTTAGTTTCACGATTTCATTTTTAGCAACAACGCAATACAATACGTTCCGTTCCACTTTTGTATACGACCCAACAGCTTTTAAAAAGGTTGCTCCGCGCTCCATCTCAGATAAAATTTTGGCAGCAATTTCATCGTTTTTATCTGAGATAATCGTTGCTCCTTTTGCTGCATAGGCTCCTTCTTGCATAAAATCAATCACTTTCGCTCCGATAAAAACAGCAACTAACGTATACATACCCTCGCGATATGATAAATAGGTAAGGATAGAGACGATAATGACGATAGCATCAAACATAAACATCGTTTTCCCCATACTCCAGCCAACATATTTATGAGCGAGTCTCGCGATAATATCTACACCGCCAGTAGTTCCGCCGTATTTAAATATAATCCCAAGACCGATACCAATAAATGCTCCGGCGAATAAAGCAGCAAGTGTCATATCGTTTTGTAAGTTTACATGTAAGTTGAGAACTTCGTAACGCTGAAAAATCCATAGAAATAAAGATACGCTAAAGGTGCCGATTAGTGTATATATAAATGTCGTTCTTCCAAGTAATTTCCAACCAATAAAAAATATAGGGATATTTAAAAGTAAGTTTGAATAAGAAGGGTCAAACTTAAATAGAAAATACAATAATAGTGTAATACCGGTAAATCCACCTTCTGCAAGGTGATTTTCAATATTGATATTCACAATACCGAAAGAAAAAATAGCGGAACCGATTAAAATGAAAATGATATTTCGAATCTTCAAATTTGATGTCATATAGAAATCCCCCTAATTATGTAAATGGCATTGCTCCGCTGAAACGGTAAAACATAATGATAAGTAATTTCTAGTTGCTAGTGAAAATAGTGAAGGCTGTAAAAACGCAAAAGAAGTTTCACTTTACCCCGTTCCAACGGCTGGTAGGGAATAAAGCAAGGAAGCAGGGAAAACCAGTCGTTGGAACCCGATTGGTTTAGGTTGATCTTTTGCCAAAAATGCAAAAGAAAGTTTCACTTTATTATAATCTTTCCCAAAAAGGGTCGCAAATAGGTGTTTGGCGGGGAATAATATTTGTCAAATCGCGATGAATTGGCTAACATGAAAGAGGAAGGATTAGAGGTGAATTGTATGGAAGCGAAAACGATGAAGGATATGCAGAAAGAAGTAGATGCATATATTGGTCAGTTTAAAGAAGGTTATTTCAGTCCACTTGCAATGATGGCTCGTTTAACGGAAGAAATGGGGGAGCTTGCAAGAGAGGTTAATCATTATTATGGTGAGAAACCGAAGAAAACAACTGAAACAGAACGTAGTATTGAAGAAGAGCTTGGAGATGTATTATTTGTTATGATTTGTATGGCAAATAGTTTAAATATTGATTTAGAAACAGCACATAACATTGTAATGAATAAATTTAATACTCGCGATAAAGATCGCTGGACACGTATTGATGAGGGAGAGAAAGAATAATGAAAGAAATTAAAGTAATTATCGCTGGACCAAGAGGACGTATGGGACATGAAGCAGTTCTTCTTATGGAAAGAACGGAACATTTTAATTTAGTAGCAGCAGTGGATTATAAGCATGGTGGAGAGAAAATCTCTGATTTACCTGGAATGCCAGCGTTAGATACACCTATTTACGCGGATTTACATACTTGTTTAGAGGAAGTAGAAGCAGATGTGTTGTTAGATTTAACAACGCCAGAAGTTGGAAAACAACACGTTACACTAGCAGTTGAGCGTGGACTTCGTTCTGTTATTGGTACAACTGGATTTACAGAAGAAGAGCTAAAACAATTAACCGAGACTGCAAAAGAAAAAGCAGTAGGAACAATTATCGCTCCAAACTTTGCAATTGGTGCAGTTCTTATGATGAAATTCTCACAAATGGCAGCGAAGTACTTCCAAGATGTTGAAGTAATTGAATTGCATCATGATCAAAAGTTAGATGCACCATCTGGTACTGCGGTAAAAACAGTAGAATTGATTCGTCAAAATCGTGAATCTAAGCAGCAAGGTCATCCAAATGAAGTAGAGCAACTAAAAGGAGCTCGTGGTGCAAACGTAGACGGCATTCACATTCATAGTGTACGTTTACCAGGACTTATTGCACACCAAGAAGTAATGTTTGGTGGAGACGGACAAATGTTAACAGTTCGCCATGATTCATTCAATCGTGCATCATTTATGTCTGGTGTAAAACTATCAATTGAGACAGTAATGAATCTAGATCATCTTGTGTACGGTTTAGAAAATATTATCGACTAAAGGGGAGACAACGGATGAAAATTGCCTTAATCGCACATGACAAAAAGAAAAATGACATGGTTTCGTTTGCATACGCATATAAACCAATTTTTGAACAACATGAATTATTTGCAACAGGAACGACAGGGCTTCGTATTATGGAAGCGACCGGTTTAGTTGTAACAAGATATCAATCTGGTCCTCTTGGTGGCGATCAAGAAATTGGTGCAATGATTGCGAAAAATGATTTAGACATGGTAATTTTCTTCCGCGATCCATTAACAGCACAGCCGCATGAACCGGATGTGAATGCATTGCTTCGTTTATGTGATGTATATGCAATTCCACTTGCAACGAATATGGCGAGTGCTGAAATGTTAATGCACGCATTAGAACGAGGAGATTTAGATTACCGCAAGTTAAGAAAATGAGGGGAACAATTATGAGTGGATTACATATATTAGCGTTTGGTGCTCATGCCGATGATGTTGAAATCGGCATGGCTGGTACCATTGCTAAATATACGAAGCAAGGGTATGAAGTAGGTATTTGTGATTTAACAGAAGCTGATCTTTCTTCTAATGGAACGATAGAGTTAAGAAAAGAAGAAGCAAAGGCGGCAGCTCGTATAATGGGAGTAAAAACGAGACTAAATTTAGCGATGCCAGACCGTGGTTTGTATATGAAAGAAGAGTATATACGTGAAATTGTAAAGGTAATTCGTACATATAAACCAAAACTAGTTTTTGCACCGTATTATGAAGATCGTCATCCAGATCATGCAAATTGTGCAAAACTTGTGGAAGAAGCTATTTTTTCAGCGGGAATTCGCAAATATATGCCAGAGGTTCCACCACATCGTGTGGAGTCTTTTTATCATTATATGATTAATGGTTTTCATAAACCGAATTTTTGTATAGATATTAGTGAATACGTATCGCAAAAAGTGGAAGCACTAGAAGCGTATGAAAGTCAGTTTTCAACAGGGAGTGATGGTGTGAAAACGCCGTTAACAGAAGGTTACGTTGAAACTGTAGTCGCTCGTGAGAAAATGTTTGGAAAAGAAGTTGGAGTCTTATATGCCGAAGGGTTTATGAGTAAGAAACCGGTTTTATTACATGCTGATTTAATAGGGGGATGTAAATGAAATTAAAAATAGGTATTACATGTTATCCTTCTGTAGGTGGTTCTGGAGTTGTTGGAACAGAATTAGGAAAGCAATTAGCGGAACGCGGGCATGAAATTCATTTTATTACATCGGGTTTACCATTCCGGTTAAATAAAGTGTATCCAAACATTTACTTTCATGAAGTGACAGTAAATCAATACTCTGTATTTCAATATCCACCGTACGATTTAGCGTTAGCGAGTAAAATGGCAGAGGTTGCACAAAGAGAAAACCTAGACATTTTACATGTGCATTACGCAATACCACATGCCATTTGTGCTTATTTAGCAAAACAAATGATTGGCGAGCGTATTAAAATTGTTACAACCTTGCATGGAACAGATATTACTGTGTTAGGTTCCGACCCTTCGTTAAATAATTTAATTCGTTTTGGTATTGAGCAATCCGATGTTGTGACGGCTGTCTCGCATTCATTAATTAACGAAACGCATGAGCTTGTAAAACCAAATAAAGACATTCAAACGGTATATAACTTTATAGACGAACGTGTATATTTCAAGCGTGATATGACTCAATTAAAGAAAGAATACGGTATAAGTGAAAGTGAAAAGATACTCATTCATATTTCAAATTTCCGTAAAGTGAAACGTGTGCAAGATGTTGTGCAGGCTTTTGCTAAAATTGTTACAGAAGTAGATGCGAAGTTGCTTCTTGTTGGAGATGGACCGGAATTTTGCACGATTTTACAGTTGGTGAAAAATTTACATATTGAAGATCGCGTCTTATTTTTAGGGAAGCAAGATAATGTTGCAGAGTTACTTGCGATGAGTGATTTAATGTTACTTCTATCAGAGAAAGAGAGTTTTGGTCTTGTTTTATTAGAAGCGATGGCGTGTGGTGTACCTTGTATCGGAACAAGGGTTGGAGGTATTCCAGAAGTCATTCAACATGGTGATACAGGATATTTATGTGAAGTTGGCGATACAACAGGAGTGGCCAATCAAGCTATTCAGCTATTAAAGGATGAAGAACTTCACCGTATTATGGGAGAGCGAGCAAGAGAAAGTGTTTACGAGCAGTTCCGCTCTGAAAAAATCGTCTCACAATATGAAACGATTTACTATGATGTACTAAGGGATGACAAAAATGAAAAGATTTAAAAAAGCTAGTTCTATTATTGAGACTTTAAAGCAACAAGGGCATGAGGCCTACTTTGTCGGCGGAAGCGTACGCGATCTTATTATCGATAGGCCGATTGGAGATATTGATATTGCGACATCTGCTTTACCAGAAGAAGTGATGGCTATATTTCCAAGACATGTTCCTGTTGGTCTTGAGCATGGAACTGTAATTGTAGTAGAAAATGGTGAACCTTATGAGGTAACCACGTTTCGAACAGAGAGCGAATATGAAGATTTTCGAAGACCTAGTAGTGTTCAATTTGTTCGTTCATTAGAAGAGGATTTAAAACGTCGTGATTTCACAATGAATGCAATTGCTATGACAGAAGAAGGCGAAATGGTTGATTTATTTGCTGGGCAGGAAGCGATTCAAAAGAGAGAAATTGTGACAGTGGGAAATGCTGCGGATCGTTTTCAAGAAGATGCCCTGCGAATGATGCGTGGTATTCGGTTCGTAAGTACGTTAGGTTTTTCTTTAGAGACGAAAACGAAACAAGCAATTGAAACATATGGACATTTGCTGGAACATATAGCAATTGAGAGAATTACAGTGGAGTTTGAAAAACTGTTAACTGGCACATATTGTGTGAAGGCTCTCAAAGAATTAGTAGAAACGAAACTATTTTCTCATCTACCATATTTACAGATGTCAGAAGAGAGATTGTTAAAAGCTACGCAGTATAACTGGGATTCTTTTGAAACAGACATTGAGGCATGGGCCTTTTTCTTATATTGTATCGGGGAAGAACATCCAGCTGTCTTTTTACGTCAATGGAAGTTTTCAAATAAAAAAATAAAAGATATCGTCGCAGTTTTATTAACAGTCCGTAAGAGAAAGGAGAAGGATTGGGATACAGTTCTTCTTTATAAAACGGGAATTCATATAGCTGAAATGGCAGAAAGAGTATATGAAGCGATGATTGAAAGCTATGATCATACATCTGTGAAACGAGTACAAACGTTGTTTCAAGCATTGCCAATCAAGAATCGACAAGAGATGAATGTGACTGGGAATGATTTGTTAAACTGGGCAAGTAAAAAGCCAGGTCCGTGGGTTGCTGAAATGATTCAAAAAATTGAAGAAGCAATCGTACAAGGAAATGTAGTGAATGAGAAAGAGTGTATAAGGGAGTGGCTGCAAGAATGCAATCTACTATAAGAAAGCAGTTATTGCAAGTTTTTTCGGAAGCGGATGGCGAGTTTGTATCTGGTCAAACAATTAGTGATAAACTTGGTTGCTCAAGAACTGCTGTGTGGAAACATATGGAGGACCTTCGGAATGAGGGGTATGAACTTGAAGCTGTGCGTCGATTAGGCTATCGAATTGCAAGTAAGCCAGACAAAGTGACTGCGAATGAAATTCAGTTAGGATTACAAACGAAACATATTGGTAGAACAGTGTATTTTGAAGAGTCTGTTGAATCGACGCAGTATATTGCAGCAAAACTTGCTTATGAAGGTGCAGAAGAAGGAACGATTGTTGTGGCAGAAGAACAAACAGCGGGTAGAGGTCGTTTAAGCAGAAAATGGCATTCACCAAAAGGAACAGGAATTTGGATGAGTATTATTTTACGTCCATCAATCCCGGTTCATCATGCACCACAACTTACTTTGTTAGCCGCTGTTAGCGTTGCGCAAGCAATTGAAAAGTGCACAGGTGTAAACGTAGGAATAAAATGGCCGAATGATATTTTAATTCAGGGGAAAAAAGCTGTAGGTATATTAACAGAAATGCAAGCTGATCCTGATAAAATTAATGCTGTCATTATGGGTATTGGTATTAATGCGAATCAAAAGCAAGAACATTTTGATGAGGAAATTCAGCATATTGCTACTTCTTTAGCGATTGAATCTGGTAAGCCAATTGTTCGTGCGGAGCTTATGCAACAAATCTTTTTACAACTAGAAAAATTATATGAAGAGTATTTACAAAATGGTTTCTCTGTCATTAAAATTCTTTGGGAAAGTTACGCTGTGAGCATCGGGAAAGAAATTAACGCTCGAACGATGAGAGAGACAATTACAGGGATAGCAAAAGGAATTACAGAGGATGGTGTATTGCTTCTAGAAGATCATGAAGGAAAAGTACATCACATTCATTCTGCGGATATCGAAATTAAGTAAAAGAAGTTCCTCTTTTGGAACTTCTTTTTTATTTCAATATTTTTGAAATGAGTTTGCGGTGCGATAATGAATTTTTTAGTATTTACTTGTCATTTGACGATTACTTTTCCCTCCATTCCTTTAAGTAGGTGATACCGGCATATTAATTCATATGTACCAGTATTTTTAGGTTTCACGGTAATATTTTTTTCTTGTCCTGATTCGACTACGACGTCAATGCCGAGTTTTTTTACTGTAAAGGTGTGCTCACTCTTGCCTTTATTTTTCAATAGCAATGTTGTTGATTCTTCAATTGGAATCGTGATGACGTTCGGTTTAAAGTAATCATCGTTTAGCTCGACTTCAATCACTTTGGCAGACTCAACAGGTTGTGTTACGACGTTAATTGATGCAAATACATTGAGGGAATTTAAAGTTGTTACTCCCACAAGCATCACAAGAAAACCGATGAATCGAAATAACCATGTGCTTATAGACATTAGCAATTCTCCTTTTGTAAGTATGTTTCCTCAATTAACCTGCATCATTATTTTAAGAGTTATACTATGCATGTAAACAAATCTGTTTATCTTTCTATGCATACGTTATTTAAAAATTTCACATACCGTAATAAGGATAAAAATTATTTTTTCAAAAAAATGTAGTAATTCCTTTTTAGAGTTTGCTATAATTAGTTCGAATGTGGGCAGTATCAGAGCGAACTGCACCATGATTCGATGCAATACGAAAAATAATAACTTGGATTCTGCCTTGATCCAATAACGGACTGGGACAGAGGGATGAATAATGCCGACTAACACACAACCCTTCTGCCCTTTTATGGCCAGAGGGGTTTTTTATATGATTTCGGCCATCTCCTCTCTCCTATATAAAGGAGGAGTAGTTTTTGAAAACAAAAACAGATTTTTTGAAAATGAAAGAGCAAGGTGAGCCGATTACAATGCTAACGGCGTATGATTATCCATCTGCTAAGTTAGCAGAAGAAGCGGAAGTTGATATGATTCTAGTTGGAGATTCCCTTGGGATGGTTGTGCTCGGCTATGATTCAACAGTACCTGTAACAGTAGAGGATATGATTCATCATACGAAAGCTGTACGCCGGGGAGCGAAACAGACGTTTATTGTAACTGATATGCCATTTATGTCGTATCATGTGTCGCCTCAAGATACGATGGTGAATGCACGCCGCATCGTTCAAGAGAGTGGTGCTCATGCACTGAAGGTAGAAGGTGCAGGAGAAGTGATATCAACTATTCATTACTTGACGAGTGCGGGAATTCCTGTCGTGGCACACTTAGGCTTAACTCCTCAATCTGTAGGAGTGTTAGGTGGCTATAAAGTACAAGGAAAAGATGCTGAAAGTGCAAAAAAATTAATAGAAGATGCGAAGAGATGTGAGGAAGCTGGTGCGATAGCACTTGTATTAGAATGTGTGCCAATGCAGCTAGCAGAATTCATTTCGAAGCAACTAACAATTCCAACGATTGGAATTGGAGCAGGACAAAAAGTGGATGGGCAAGTACTCGTTTATCATGATCTTATCTCATATGGCGTAAATCGTGTTCCGAAATTTGTGAAGCAATATACGTCTGTTCAAGAGGAGATTGTGCGAGGGATTTCACAATACGTAACTGAAGTAAAGACAGGTCAATTTCCGGAAGAAAAACATTCATTCACAATGAAAGAGGAAGAATGTTTAGCGTTATACGGAGGAAAACAATAATGAAAATCATAACTACAGTGCAAGAGATGCAGCAAATTACAAACGAACTACGTGCAAGTGGAAAAAGTATTGGTTTTGTCCCAACGATGGGTTATTTACATGAAGGTCATGCGACTTTATTACGTAAGGCAAGAGAAGAAAATGAAATTGTAGTTTTAAGCGTATTTGTTAATCCGCTACAGTTTGGACCAAATGAAGATTTAGATCGATACCCTCGTGATATTGATAGAGATGAAAATGTAGCAAAAGAAGACGGTGTAGATTATTTATTTTATCCGAGTGTAGAAGAAATGTATCCAGCAGAACAAACGACAACAGTAGAAGTTGTGAAGCGTACCGATGTGTTATGCGGAAAACAAAGACCTGGTCATTTCGCTGGTGTTGCGACTGTACTAATGAAACTATTTAATATTACATTGCCAACACGTGCTTATTTCGGTATGAAAGATGCACAGCAAGTTGCTGTCATTGAAGGATTTGTCGCTGATTTTAATATTCCGGTTACAATCGTACCGGTGGATATTGTAAGGGAAGAAGATGGATTAGCGAAAAGTTCTCGTAACGTGTATTTATCACAAGAAGAGCGTGAAGAGGCTCCTCATTTATACCGCAGTCTATGTATAGCGAAAGAAAGAATTGAGGCAGGAGAACGTAATGCAGAAATCATTACAGCTCTTGTGAAAGAGTATATTGAGACGTATACGAAAGGCACTGTAGATTATGCTGATTTATATACGTATCCTTCACTACAAGTAGTGGATAAAATTGAAGGACGAATCATTTTAGCAATTGCAGTTAAATTTGACAATGTACGATTAATTGACAATATAACATTAATGGTTAAATAAGGGGGAGCATCTATGTTTCGCACAATGATGAGAGCGAAGTTACATCGCGCAACAGTAACAGAAGCAAATTTAAATTATGTAGGTAGTATTACAATTGATGAAGATTTAATGGATGCAGTAAATATTGTAGAAAACGAAAAAGTCCAAATTGTAAATAATAATAATGGTGCTCGCTTAGAGACATATGTTATTAAAGGAGAACGTGGTAGCGGTGTTGTTTGTTTGAATGGTGCAGCTGCAAGGCTTGTACAACCAGGAGATAAAGTTATTATTATTTGCTACGGTCTAGTGGCAGAAGAAAATATTCATAAACAAGAGCCGAAAATTGCAGTATTAGACGATAATAATCAAATTATTGAAATGTTAGGTGCTGAAAAAGCAGGAACGATACTATAAGTAAGAAGGCTATCTCTATTACGGAGATAGCTTTTTTGTGCATCTTTTCATTAAGATGAGATAAAACGTGGTATAGTAACATTATATAATTTTCTGTTTGATAGGTAAGAAATTGAGGTGTTACATATATGAGTAAGCGTTATGTCGTTGTGGATTTAGAGACGACAGGGAACTCCTGGAAGGATGGGAAAGATAAAATTACCCAAATTGCAGCTGTTGTAGTGGAAGATGGAGAGATATTAGAGATTTTTTCATCTTTTATTAATCCGAAGAGAGAGATTCCGCCATTTATTACAGAGTTAACAGGGATTGATGAGAGTATGGTTAAGCAAGCCCCGTTATTTCAAGATGTAGCCCCGATGGTTGTTGAGCTATTACAAGGTGCAGCTTTCGTTGCACATAATGTTCATTTTGATTGGAATTTTTTAACGGAAGAATTAAGGCAGGCTGGATATACAGAAATACATTGTCCAAAAGTTGATACAGTTGAGTTGGCGCAAATTCTTTTGCCAACGGCTGATAGTTATAAATTACGTGATTTAGCTAAACAACACGAATTAGAGCATGATCAACCGCATCGTGCGGATAGTGATGCTCTTGCAACAGCGGAATTATTTTTACAATTTTTAAATGAAATTGAGAAGTTACCCCTTGTCACCTTGCAATCGCTTTATGAATTGAGTGATGTGTTTCAAAGTGATATAGCGGATGTGCTTTCTGAAAATATTTTAAAGAAAATGATGCATGGTAAAAAAGGCGCAGAGGGATATGAAGTGTATCGAAATATTGCACTTCGAAAACGGAATTATTCTTTAAACTTAAGTGAAACATGTGCATTTAAATTTGATGCTTTCTTGCATAAGACAATTGATAAACTTGAGTCGAATATGCCAAAGTTTGAAAAAAGAGAAAGCCAACAGAGTATGATGAAGGAAATATATACAGCGCTAAGAGATTCTAGGTTTTCACTAATTGAAGCAGGAACAGGAACAGGGAAGACTCTTGCATATTTGCTTCCAAGTATTTATTTTGCAAAGAAAAAAGAAGAACCTGTCATCATAAGTACCCAAACTGTACAACTGCAACAACAAATACTAGAAAAAGAAATTCCATTATTACAGAAAATAATGCCATTTTCATTTGAAGTAGCTCTGCTAAAAGGAAGAAAGCATTATCTTTGTCTACATAAATTTGAATATGCTTTGCAAGAGGAAGAGAAAAATTATGATATGGCGCTCACAAAGGCAAAAATTTTAGTGTGGTTATTGCAAACGGAAACGGGCGATCGTGATGAATTAAATATTCCTGAGGGCGGAAAGTTACTTTGGAACCGGATTTGTAGTGATGTACATAGTCCGGGTGGGATGCAAAGTAACTGGTATAGTCGTTGTTTTTATCAACGAGCAAAGAATAAAGCATTATTTGCAGATATCGTTATTACAAATCATGCGTTATTATTTCAAGATTTTTCAAGTGAAGAACCACTGTTTGCCTCATGTGAACATATTATTTTTGATGAGGCTCATCATATTGAGGAGGCAGCGAGTAGAACATTAGGTGAACAGTTCTCCTGTATGTATTTCCAGCTAGTTTTATCTCGTCTTGGTACGCTAGAAACAGATGATGTACTTTCTAAAGTATATAAAATGATGAAAAAATCAGAGCAAGCCTCCCGTTCTACTTTCCGCATGGTAAGTCATAGTTTGAAGGAATTGAAATTTGATGCGGATGAGCTATTCCAAATGTTACGTGCATTCATCTTTAAACAAACAAAGCAGGAACAAGGGATCAGCAATATGCCACTCATTTATCGATATAACACGGAAGTAGAGAAAGGTAAGTTATGGGATAGTATTACCGAGTTAACAAATCGCTTTGTATATGATGTAAGAAAATTACTCTCTACACTTGAGAAGCAAGTTGATATATTGCAAAGTAAATTAGAATGGGAAATGCATGTTGTCACAGGTGAATTTATGCATTTAATTGAGTTGTTGAGAAAGATGGCGCAATCTTTACAAGTACTCATTTTAGAAAAAAATTCATATGTGACATGGATGGAAACTGAAACGAAGGGAACCATTCATTCAACTGTTTTATATGGACAACCTGTTCGTATTGGTGAAAGATTTGCTGATGAATTTTTAACAGAGAAAAAGAGTGTTATTTTCACATCAGCAACGCTAACAGTAAACGATTCATTTGACTATATAAAAGAAGAGCTAGGCTTACATGATTTTGCTCCAAATACATTACAGGTCCCATCACCATTCCATTTTGAAGAACAGATGAAATTAATGGTTTCAACGGATGTGCCTTTTATTAAGCAAGCAAGTAATGAAGAATATATTGAATCTGTGTCGGCTCATATTGCAAAAATAGCGAAAACTACAGAAGGTAGAATGCTTGTTTTGTTCACTTCGTATGAAATGTTGAAAGAAGCGTATACGAATTTGAAAAATGATGAGGAATTAGAAGGCTATTTATTATTAACGCAAAGTGTGAATAATAAGAGCAGAAGTCGCCTCATTCGTAAGTTTCAAGAGTTCGATAAATTAATTTTATTAGGAACAAGTAGTTTTTGGGAAGGGATAGATATACCTGGAGATGCCCTTAGTTGTCTTGTTATTGTCCGCCTTCCCTTTACGCCTCCTCATCAACCGATGATGGAAGCAAAAGGAGAGTGGTTAAAAAATCAAGGAGAGGACGTATTCGCTAAGTTAGCACTCCCGCAAGCAATACTGCGTTTCAAACAAGGATTTGGTCGTCTTATTAGAACAAGTACAGATACCGGGACGGTGTTTGTATTAGATCGTCGTTTGACAAGCGCTTCCTATGGAAAACGTTTTTTACAATCAATTCCAACTGTTCCGCTTTATGAAGGCCCTCTAGAAGAATTGTTAGAACAATTAAAGGAACGGCCAATTGAATAAAATTGGAAGAAAAAATACGCCTGAAGTGCATGTAAACTTCAGGCGTAAAAAATGTGGGTAGGAGGAATTTTATTTTTCTTACTTCTTGTATACAAAATGTATTGGTTTTCGACTTGAAACCTTTTTTTGCTGTACATGTCCTGCTATAATAGATGGGTGATGAAGCAGGGGTTGTAAAGAATGTACTCTTATTGTAACCGCATTGCGTTCTTCTATAATTAGAAATTTTTGTGTAACGGAGGAGTTTTTTCATGGATAAGAAAATCGAAGTCCTATCAACGACGCGTATTAAATATTCGTCTGACTTGTATAAAATCGTTGATAGTTTGAATCGTACGTTAAAAGAGCAGGACCTCATGTTCGGATTAGCATTAGACGAAAAAGATAAAGAAACAGCTGTATTTACGATTTACAGAACGTAGTGATACAATGAAAAAGTGGATCTTTGCAATCGTTATCGTAATCGTTGCTAGCGGAATATATGGGGCGTATGTTTATAATAAAGCAATGGAAAAGAAAATCCCTAAAGAGGCAAAATCTGTAGAAATTGCAAAAGAAAAAGCAAAGCTTGTAAAAGTAAAATCTGTGGATTATTATAACGGAAATTCTTCATATACAGTCGTACAAGGTGTAGACGAAAAAGGAGAACAAATTATTGTTTGGGTGCCTAATAAAAAAGGGAATGTCCTTGTGAAGAAAAAGAGTGAAGGTATTCCTGAAAAAGAAGCTTTGCAAAAGTTGGCTGAACAAGCTACAGGAAAAGGCGATGAGCCGAAGCCAAAGCCAAAAGAAATTATAAAAGTAAAATTAGGTGCTCAAAATGATATTCCGTTGTGGGAAATTACATATATTGATCAGGAAGATCGTTATACGTATTATTATTTAGAGTTTCAAAATGGGGCTTATGCTGGTCATTACAGCATTGAAAAATAGATGTAGGGGGAACTACAAATGAAATTAGCAAAGCGAGTAGCTGCTTTAACACCATCTGCAACTTTAGAAATTACAGCAAAGGCACAAGCATTAAAAGCAGAAGGTCATGATGTAATTGGATTAGGGGCAGGAGAACCTGACTTTAATACGCCAGAACATATTATGGATGCTGCACATAAAGCGATGTTAGAAGGACATACGAAGTATACACCAACAGGTGGATTACAAGCGTTAAAACAAGAAATTGTGAAGAAGTTTACTCGCGATCAAGGAATTGCGTATGATCCGTCTGAAATTATTGTATGTAACGGTGCAAAGCATGCATTATATACATTATTCCAAGTGTTACTTGATGAAGGAGATGAAGTTATCATCCCTACGCCATACTGGGTAAGTTATCCGGAACAAGTAAAACTTGCTGGTGGTAAGCCAGTTTATGTAGAAGGTCTTGAAGATAATGAATACAAAATTACAGCGAAGCAGCTGCGTGAGGCAATTACAGAGAAAACGAAAGCAGTTATTATTAATTCACCGAGCAATCCAACAGGAATGATTTACAGCAAAGAAGAATTACAACAGCTTGGAGAAGTATGTTTAGAACACGATATTTTAATCGTTTCAGATGAAATTTATGAGAAATTAATTTATGGTGGAGCAGAATATACTTCGGTTGCCCAGCTTTCTAATGCATTAAAAGAACAAACACTTATTATTAATGGTGTATCTAAATCTCATTCTATGACAGGATGGCGTATTGGATATGCAGCAGGAAATAAGCAGCTTATTAAAGCGATGACGAACTTAGCGAGTCATAGTACGTCAAACCCTACTTCAATCGCTCAATACGGCGCAATCGCGGCATATGCAGGCTCACAAGAACCTGTAGAAACAATGCGTCAAGCATTTGAAGAGAGATTAAACATTATTTATGATAAATTAATTCAAATCCCTGGCTTTACTTGCATTAAACCACAAGGTGCATTTTACTTATTCCCTAATGTAAAAGAAGCAGTAGCTTTATCAGGATACGAAACTGTTGATGATTGGGCAAAAGCTCTATTAGAAGAGGAAAAAGTAGCTCTTGTACCAGGTACAGGATTTGGTGCTCCAAATAACGTTCGTTTATCATATGCGACATCTCTTGAACAAGTGGAGAAAGCATTAGAACGTATTCATACGTTTATGAAAAGTAAAGTGCAAGCTTAATTGTATATTTTATTAACGTAATACAAAAAAACCTTCCTACATAATAGGGAGGTTTTTTTGACGAATTGTGGCAAAAAGAAATAGCGAAAGGTGTGTTATACTAGAGAGCGAGGTGTTTGGTGATGAAAAAGAAAATGATGTTACAGTGGTTTGAGCAGGGAAGCATTGCAATTCCAAAATTACTTATGATGCATTATAAAAAATTAGGGTTAAATGAAACGGAATTTATGGTTGTACTTCATGTACATACATTTTTAGAATCGGGCAATTCGTTTCCCACTCCGTCAGAGATTTCAGAACGGATGACGATTACCGAAATGAAATGTATGGAAGTCATTCAGGCATTGATTCAAAAAGGTTTTTTATCACTAGAAGGTGGACAAAAATCAGAAGCGATGATGTGTGAAAGTTATTCTTTACAACCGCTATGGGAAAAAATATTGCATTTCTTAATGAATGAATCAATAGAGGAAGAACAAAAAGAAATAAAGCAACTGCAAGTAAATTTATATACAGTATTTGAAAAAGAATTTGGAAGACCACTCTCTCCATTTGAATGTGAAACGTTGGGAATGTGGGAAGATCAAGATCAACATCATCCGAATTTAATTCAAGCGGCCCTCAGGGAAGCTGTAATGAGTGGTAAGCTTAATTTCCGATATATTGATCGTATTTTATTTGAATGGAAAAAGAATGGTATTAAAACAGTAGATCAAGCCCAAAACCAAGGACGGAAATTTAGAGCAAATCAACAACGAACGCAGCAAACGACAAAACAAGAGACGAAATTTACTGGAAAAGTGCCTTTTTATAATTGGTTGGAGCAGTAATGTAGGAGGAAGTATATGTTAAATAAAACGCAAATTCGCTATTGTTTAGACACAATGGCGGATATGTATCCAGAAGCACATTGTGAATTAATTCATGATAATCCGTTTGAACTAGTAATAGCGGTAGCGTTATCTGCACAATGTACAGATGCACTTGTAAATAAAGTGACGAAAAATTTATTTCAAAAATATAAAACACCAGAAGATTATTTAAGTGTTTCGCTAGAAGAATTACAACAAGATATACGTTCTATTGGTTTGTATAGAAATAAAGCAAAAAACATTCAAAAATTGTGCCAGATGTTACTGGATGATTATAACGGAAAAGTTCCAGAAGACCGTGACGAGTTGACGAACTTGCCAGGAGTAGGGAGAAAAACAGCAAATGTAGTTGTTTCGGTAGCGTTTGGTATTCCGGCAATTGCTGTTGATACGCATGTAGAAAGAGTGAGTAAACGGTTAGCGATTTGTAGATGGAAAGATTCGGTGTTAGAAGTAGAAAAGACATTAATGAAGAAAATTCCGATGGATGAATGGAGCGTCACACATCACCGTATGATTTTCTTTGGACGTTATCACTGTAAAGCGCAGCGACCACAATGTGAGGAGTGCCCTTTACTAGAAGTATGTCGTGAAGGAAAGAAGCGAATGAAGGGGAAATAAAGGATGGAGCGAGTGATAGAAATACCGAAAGAATTTCGATGCTTACCATTTTTTAAAGAAAGTAAAAATTCAATTGTGTATTATACAGAACAGTCTTTTGAAGAAACAATACAAAATACTTATTTTATATATGATATGGAAAGACAATATGAGCCGTGGAATGAAATTGAAAATAGTATTCCAGTATTATTGAATGTATGGAAAAGTAAGCATGAAGACATTGCGACACTTTTTCGAAACAGAAATAAGCAAGAAGCTGAAGGCCCAATGATTCTTTTTGCAGCACATTTGTTATCAATTGTATATTGGCTAAATGAACAACCTGTTTATAGTTTGAACGAAATGGAAGATTACACGAGTATGTTGGAAGTACAACCAGTGAATTTTATAGAGCGCTATTCGTTCATTATAAAGAAACCGAATAATTATCATTCTTATATTCAGTTAGCGCAGTTGTATATTGAAATAGAAAAGTTATATGTAAAGAAAATGATAACAAAAAAGAAGTCCTTTTCTCGTTAAGAGAAAAGGACTTCTTTTTTGTATTAAGACTCTGTTGTAACAACATTTCCGTCTGCGTGTGGTGTATCTTCACCGGTATTGTGTTGTTGTTCTTGTTGTTTCTTAGCTTCTTCTTCAGCTTTTTTTCTAGCTTCCTCTTCAGCTTTCTTTTGAGCCTCTTCTTGCTGTTTACGTTGTTGTTCTTGTTGTTTTTTAGCTTCTTCTTCAGCTTTTTTTCTAGCTTCCTCTTCAGCTTTCTTTTGAGCTTCTTCTTGTTGTTTACGTTGTTGTTCTTGCTGCTGTTGCTCTTGTTGTTTACGCTGCTCTTCCTCAGCTTTTTTCTTAGCATCTTCTTGTTTTAATTTATCTTCATTAGCCTTTTTCTGAGCTTCCTCTTCAGCTTTTTTCTTAGCTTCTTCTTCAGCTTTCTTCTTAGCAGCCTCATCTTCAGCTTTCTTCGCGTCTGGAGTTCCTCCAGGCGCAGTGAAGGATGCTCCAACTGCTGGGCTTGTTCCAGTACCTTTTTTCGCTACTACAGAG